>CAIZMS010000104.1 GCA_903934155.1 uncultured bacterium
AAACCGATGGACGCTACTCAAACGTGGTGGTGAACTGTAAGGATATCGTGTGCACGAACGGGTATTCTGAAGCGTTGCTGGGCTTCTATTTTCATCCTGATTTCCGGGACGCCAACCTGAGTCTGATCCGGACGGGAAACTGGACGCATGTCGTGATGATCGACAAGCCCTTTTACTCCGCCTGCGCCGTGGAGTTTCATTTTGAGGCGGTTGACCATCTCTCGGCCGTGATCCGGGCCGCCGGCGCACAACCGGTGCTCATGATGCCATGGATTGAAACGAGCACGATCCAGGGTTATGCCAGTTCCAATGCACTGGTCCGCGAGTACGCCTGGCGGGTCGGGGACGGCGCCGGGGTTACGGTGGCGCCCGCCGGGTGGGTCTGGAATAACCTTCCGCCCGAATTCAAGGGCGCTGCGCCCGCCTCGCCATATGGTGGCGTGGGGATCAACACCAATGGCAGTTATTCCGCCGCCTGTTCATTGTATACCTGCCTGACGGGCGGCAATGCCTCCAACCTGACTTATTCGCCGCCCGGCCTTGACCTGGCGACCCGCGATGTGATCGCTCAGAACGCCTATGATGTTGCCATCGCGGAGGGCAGCGCCGAGCATTATACCGGCGCGTTCCAGAGCCGGGCCATCCGGATGTGGAATGATCCAGGTTCGCCGTTCCGGTATTATTTCATCGGTTCCAGCACGGAGTTGAGCGCGGCTCAGCAGGTGGATACGCTGATCGCGGAGAATGGGCGTACCGGGGTCCGCCAGACCGCCCTGGCGACCAACACCAGTATTTGTTTCGGGCGGTGGAATAATGTGGATGGGATCATCGAGACGAATGAGCCCCCCTATACCATGGTGGCTCCTTTTGACCGGCAATATGATACCGTTGGCGATGGCGTCGGGGGTGCCCGCTACATCGAGGATCAAAGCTATACCATCTGGGGGCAGGCATCCTATTACGGCAGCACGATGATCCCGTACCACCTGTTGTGGGTCAAGCAGATGTATGACTTGCGACTCCCGTCGCCGAATTTCAGTCTTCATGCCTGGGATTGGCAGTTCTATGCGACCGCCTCCGCGCTGTACACGTTGCGGACGGGCGGGAGCAACGGGGTGTTTCGCAACAACTCGCCCTATCAGGCATGGAATTCCCTGGTGGATGGACGTCGCTATTGCTGGCAAAGCGGTTCCATGGCGTGGCAAACCATGTGGCGCATGACGACCTTGCAACAGGCGCCTGCCATGGACATGCGGCCTTATGGGTTGGATCGGTTGATTGACGCCGAGTATTCGGTCTCCAGGTCAGCCGAGCTGCAGGTGGGGACAAATTCAACGAACACCTATTGTCTGACAGGGATCACCAACGGCATGTATGCCCTCTATCCCGTGGATGCCGGCACGTCTATCCCGCAGGTGCTGGGGTTCTACCTGTCGGTTGCCGGAACCAATTCCGGGCAGGTCGAGTTGCGTCTGGACGACACCAACGGGACGGTGCTGGCGGCATGTGCCCTGGCGGCTACCGGGGGGGGCACCAACTGGCGGGAGCGGGGCTGCCTTTTCACCAACGTGAACTGGGTGGGCGTCCGCAACCTGGCGCTGGTATTCAAGGGCACGGGACTGTTGCCCGATGTGGACTACTTCCGCTTTTCAACCCTGGCGCAAACCAACGAGGTGTGCTGGCTGAGCCAGACGGGCGGGCGCTCCAGCCAGTCAACCAACTGGTCCGGCCCCCTTGTGGATGGTGTGGATAAGGTGATCCGGTTCAGTTTCGATCTGCCCTCGGGGGCCTATACCAACCTGGCGATCACGGTGGATACGGCTTCGACCCTGGGCAAGCTGGAGCTTGGGCATGGGATCTGGGGCGGGACCGGATCGGTTGCAGTACAGGCCGGGACCGGGGGCGCCTTTGTGTTTGATACTGCCTCGAGCAATACCTTGATCCAGAAAACGAGTGGCGGCAATGATCTGATTTCCGTTCCCATCCAGCTCAACGATCCCCTAAGGATTGTCAATCCCACGACAGGACAGTTGACATTGTCCAGCCCTGTTACAGGCGGAAAGGACGTCTATTGGGACAACCGGATTGCCTTTGCCGGGACCAATCTGGCGCTTGGTGGGCTGATTTCCATGTATGGGTCATCCTACGCCTCCTCCTACAACGCCACCTGGGCCGCTGATGGCGTAATCAGCAACTTTTATCTGCGCGGCGGTAACACGTTCACGATCACGGGCGGTAGCGTGACCAATATCGGGTATACGGAAATTGCAAACGAGCCCGTCTATATGGCTGGAAACCTCTTGTCGGTGTTCACGATCTCCGGTGGTCTTTATCGCCAGGGGAGTACCAATATGTTCCGGATCGGAAAGTTCGGCAGCGCGAACATCATCCTCAATGGCGGTATCCTCGAGACGGC
>CAIZMS010000105.1 GCA_903934155.1 uncultured bacterium
ATGGCGTACTCGTCATTTAGAAAAATCGCGAAACATTTTCTTCTCTTTATCTTTCTCTCTCGATCCCCTCCGTATTCTCCAGCGAAGCGGGTGGTAAAATCCCCCACGTTTTGACAGGAAAAATCAGCGGCGGGTCTGAACCTTGGTGCTGGACTCGGCGATCTTCCAGCTCAAGGCGGCCCCGACGGTGACATTGTTTCTGGACCGCACCAGAGGGCTGTCCTCGTATACCGCGCCTTCACAATTTTCAAGCCGGGCATAGGCGGAGAGGGAAACGCCGTCAAATAGTTTCCGGGATACCCAGCCCGACAACGAGGCCCCGCCATACCCGCCCCCACTCTGATAAGCGGACCGGGCTGAAGTCACAGAACGCTCATCCACATCGTAAAAATAACCATGATACTGGTTGTCGGCAAAATCCACTCCGCCCTTCAACCCGACATTCCAGGGCGACCCGGCACGCGGCGTAAACCGAGCCAGCACCAGGCTCAAGGCCGCCCGTTCCCCCTCGTACCCCGGACTGAAATTATCCATATCGATTGACCCCACGGCGCGGACAGCGGCCTCGAAATAGAGGGCGGAAACCTTTTTTCCGCGATAGAGGAACAACCGGACCGCAGGCCCCAGTTCCATGAGGGGATCCAGCTCGGGCATTCCCTCCCGGGCGCTCGTCCCCTCGCGTACCGGCGGACTTCCACTGATCGAAAGCTCGGTCTCAACCCAGGTTCCCTTGTAGAACAATCCCCGCACTCCCTCCCGGTCGGCCTGAATGTAATCGCCGCGGTAGATGAAATAGGGAACCGGAAAGGCATACCACTGGTAATCATCCGAACCCCGGTAACAGGGCATTCGCGCACCGAGCCCGAACAGCCCGACTTCCCATTTCGGCAACGCCGGCGGCCCATTGGTCGCCTCTGCCCCCCACGCCGATACCCCCATCGCCAGCAAAACCACTAACACAAAATATCGCAGCACATAATTCATCAGTACTTTCTGTATACCTGAAACGAAATACATTTGCCACCCACTTCGATTACTCATCAATCAGGAGGAAGACTTCACCACTGATCTTCACTAATTCGCACTGATGAGGAGAAGAATTTGAACAGAAGTTAGGATGAGAAGGCTGATCTCCTTAAAAGCTGTGATAAAATCACGAGCAAATAAAAAACGCACTCAAAGGTGCAATAAGGAGATCAGCCATGAATAATAATATGACGGTCGGCATGGATTTGGGAGATAAAAATAACACGGTTTGCGTTTTGGACGCAGCGGGGGCGGTGGTGCTTCGAGAGCAACTTGTAAACACCAAGGAATCGCTGATGAAGTTTTTCAAGAAATACCCTGGATCGCTGGTGGCGGTTGAGGCAGGAACTCATTCGCCCTGGATTTCCCGTCTGCTGGAGAGTCTTGGGTGTGAAGTTTTGGTGGGGAATGCGAGGAAGTTGCGGGCGATCTGGACGGCGAAGGACAAGTGTGACGGGCGGGATGCCGAGATGCTGGCGCGAATTGCGCGTGTGGATCGGTCGTTGCTGTATCCGATCCATCACCGCGGTGAAGCAACCCAGATGGATCTTGCCGTCATGAGGGCGCGTGATGAACTGGTAAGCGTGCGTGCCGATTTGGTGAACCATGTTCGCAGCACGGTGAAGGGGACGGGGCATCGCGTTAACAAGTGCAGCACTGAAGCATTTTCCAGGAAATCCCAAGAGAGCATTCCCGAGGGATTGCGTCCTGCCTTGATGCCCATCATCGAGGCCATCGAAGCGATCAGCGAGAAGATCCGGGCCTTTGATAAGGAAATCGCCACGACGATGCAAGCGCGCCATCCGGAAGCTAAGCGGTTGAGTCAAGTGCCTGGAGTCGGTCCCGTGACCTCGATGGGTTTTGTGCTGTCGCTGGAAGACCCTGCTCGATTCACGAAGAGTCGGTCGGTAGGAGCCTATCTGGGGTTGACAGCCAAAAGGGATCAATCGGGGCAGACGGACAAGCAACTGAGGATTACGAAAGCGGGCGATGAATATGTCCGCCGATTGCTGGTGGGGTGTTCCCATTACATTCTGGGAGTGTTTGGGCCGGACTGCGATCTGCGCAGGTTCGGACTCAAACTGGCCGCCAGAGGAGGAAAAAACGCCAAGCGCCGCGCGATCGTGGCGGTGGCACGCAAGTTGGGAGTAATGTTGCATCGGTTATGGGTGACGGGTGCGGCGTATGATCCGGATTTTCTGACAAACAGGATGAAACAAGCAGCTTAAAGATAAGGATGCTTTTAAGGTAAAAACAGAAGAGCACAGGAGACAACGAGTAGTCCGAAGCTAATCCATATTTTCAACAGAGGTACTTTACGTCCCGTCCGGGAGACTGCGATTCGCGTGCTGAACCGGTTGCCAGCCTGGCAACACTAAACGAGTTCGAACAGAAGTATGCAGCCCCACGACGGACCCTAAAATGCACCGGGTCAAAGGCAGACCCATAAAGAGTGCGGATGGAAGCATGACGTTCAGGGACCCTCCGAAGAAAATGTGGAGTCCGCAAACGGACTTCTTGACTAGCCTTCTCATGGAAGCACGCGAAGCTCGCAAAGGGAAGACAATGTTGCGGCATTTTCGTTCGGGAGTACCCGAGCCAAAAATCCCGCAACGATTCTTCGCCGGAATTGGGAGAAATAAGACAACTCCATCTGTGCTTCGCGCCTCAAAACTTTATCCTCAATTCCTCCCGAAAGGGCGTTTCACGATTTTTGGTGGATCCCGCCCTGGCGGGATGCAGCAAAAATCGTGAAACATTCTCTTTCCTGCCCTGAGCCTGCCGAACGGGCTTCGCGAACTTCGCGTGCTTCTGTTCAAATTCCGGATTAGCGAAAATTAGTGCAGATTAGTGGTGAAGTCCCTCTTCTGGGCGGCACTTCTTGATGAGGTTCACAATCGCCCACACCAACACGCCGGTTACGATGGCGAGGATCGGGGCGGCGATCAAAGACCCCAGGAACCACTCCCACACCCGCTGCGGAGCCTGATAGATCCAAGTCTCCCGCGTCATCGCCATCAACCACTCCCCATGCCGCATGAAATACCCCAGCTCCACGCAAAGAAACGGCACCACCGGCGGCATACACAGGTTCTGGATCGATACCGCCATCAGCCGGTTCAACTTGAACCGGGTCGCCACATACAAAATCACCACCGTATGCAGCGACACCAGCGGCAATGTGGCCAGAAACACCCCCACCGCTGCCGCCATCCCCAGTTCCGCCGGTGTGGCATGCTCCAACAACAGGTGCCTCCAAAAGCGAACCGGATGCCTGAAGAAAACCCTGAATTCATCCGATTCCCGTACCACCAGCTGCCGATGTGGCCAGGGATTCAACCGGCGCAACACCAGCAGCACATGCCGGTGCGTCAACCGGAGATTGTCCAGAAACGGCCGAAAATGCGAAATCCGCTTCCCCTTCTCCGGATAGGTCACCTCGACCCCGATGGATTTTATCGCCAGCCCGGCCCAGGCCGCCCGCGCCAGCACCTCCACCTCAAAATCATACCGCCCGGAATCGAATACCAGCTCGGAGAGTAGTTTCACCGGATAGGCCCGGAACCCGCTCTGGGTATCCGTCATCCGCACCCCCGTCTCAAGCCTCAACCAGAAGTCCGAAAACCCCATCCCAAACCGGCTTGAGGAGGGAACATTCGGCGAATCCATATCACGAGCCCCAATGACAATGGCCGTCGGGTCTTCCGCCAGGACAGGAAGGAATTTCCGGATGTCGGAAGGATGGTGCTGCCCGTCGGCATCCACCGTGATCATGATTTCGCCCCCCTTCTCCCGCACAGTCGCAAGCGCCGTCAGAATCGCCTTCCCCTTGCCCAGGTTGATGTCGTGTCGCACCACAACAATATCCGTCCCGCGGAACATCCCGGCGATGTCCCCATCCGTACTGCCATCGTCCACCACCAGAACATGGGGCAATTCCGCGCGACACCCCTGCGCCACCTCTATTACGGTAGCCGCATTGTTGTAAACCGGGATAACCGCCCAGATACGATCATATAAAGATAAGGCACCAGATTGCATGAACTTGAACGTTCTAACCGCGTAAGTATTCAGGATTCAGGAGTCAGAATTCAGAATTGCCTGCGAGTAAGCCTCCAACAACTTACTTACCTCCACCAGTACTGCCCGCAACCCGGAAACATCCCCGTAATCAAGGTCATGGGCTAGAATCAAGTAGTATCGTGATTCTTCGAGGGAGCCTTGCGCAATATTAAGAAAACGGAGTTTATCTGCTTTTCCTCGTTTCCTGAATCCTTCCGCAATATTCGCAGCAACAGATACAGCAGCCCGTCGAAATTGAGACGATAAACCGTAAGTTTCTGCGCGAGGAAATGTCCGTGACAAACGGTAGGCAGAAAGCACAAATTGATGAGCCTTTTGCCAAACCACCAAATCTTCAAATGTTTTTGCCGGTTCTCTCATTCTGACTCCTGACTCCTGAATCCTGAATACCAAAGTAATTACGACAGTTCACAGTTCGCCTGTTTTTTCTCAACTTTCGGCTTCACCAGAAGATCCCAAAGGGAACCGGTATAGCCGAGCTTGAAGAGAAAATGAAGCTTCGCTTCAATCGCATCGGGCGGGAAAACGATATGCCGGGTTTTGGCAAACGCCTCCTTGAGCGTAGCCTCCAACCAGACCCGGTCAACCCGGGGCGAAATATAATAGGCTGGCTCCAACAGAGACTGACCCGGCTGAATGAGCCCGTCCCGCAAAGCAATTTTCGCAAGCCCCGTATCCGGAAGGATCCGGATGCCCATGAACACAAAAATGGATGTCCTTTGAAGCCCCTTCAGGTTCGCAATGCCTTCCAGGACCGTCTCCGGGGTTTCGCCCGGACACCCGAACATGAAGTAGTGCTCGGTGGCGACTCCCTGCTCCAGAAATAATGAATTACACTGATCGACCTCGCGAAAGGTGAAATCTTTCCCGATCCCACGCAAGGTCGCGTCCGAGGGGGCATCCGATCCGATTTCCGCCGCCTTCAACCCCGTGTCCCGCATCCGGGCAATGATGTCCGCATCCAACTCGGCACAGGGCTTGAAAAACGCTGTCCAGGGGACATTCACCTTCCGCCGCTCCATCTCCTCCACAACCGCCCGATACCGGCCACGGTTGTCATTGAAAACCGAGTCGGTGAAGAAGATATATTTCGCCCCGTACTCCTTCACCAGCCGCTCCATATCCGACACCACGGCGCCTGGCTCGCGCTCCCGGATCACGCGTCCTTCCAGATTCGGATAGGTGCAGTACACACACCCGTGTTCACAGCCGCGCTTCGTCTGCACCGAGGCCATGTGCCCGCTCTGAAGATAGAAGTTGAGCATCTCGGCATCATAGTCCGCAGGCGGAATTTCGCCGCCCACCAGCCGGGGCGTGGCATACAGGATCCGCTCCTGCGGGTAACGCCCCAGCGCGGCTTCAGCCACAAAATCCCGGAAGAGTTTTTCGCCCTCTCCCGCAACCCCATAATCGGCGCCGACCGCCTCCAGGACCGGCCCGGGCATCACGGAAAAACCCGACCCGCCCAGCACGATCTTGACCGTCGTCTCCTCGCGGAGCACCCGGACAATTCCCTGTACGGTCTCGATGTAGCGCTGTTCGTTCAGCAAATTGACGTTGTCCACGTTCCGGATGGAAATCCCCACCAGATCCGGCTTCACACGCCGCACGCCCTCGCGCACCGCCTCAAACGACTGGCCTTTCTGAAGAAAGTCAAACAGCGTTACCTCATGCCCATCCTGGCGCAGGGCCGCCGCCACCATGCTCATCCCCAGCGGGTAAACCGCATAGGGCGTCTCAGCAATATTGGAAGAAATCAAAAGAATTTTCATAGGTCTAAACCTGCATCATCGAAAAGATTCACCACCCGCTTCGCTGGAGAGAAGAGAAGAAAGAGAAATG
>CAIZMS010000106.1 GCA_903934155.1 uncultured bacterium
AGTCTTCCAGGCTTCCGGACGCCTTTCGCTCGAGGTAAAATCCGAGCGCCATCAGCGCCTTGATATAAAGCCCCATCAGCACATAGTCAGTAAGCCCGAAATAGCCGGTCATGATATTTCTCCCTGAAGACTCCCAAATGATGAAGTTTCGCTGACCTGCCAAAGTCAGTCAACGACAGGAATTCCTGAATTTGGCAAAGTGGCTATATCATCAGGGTTACGTTTGACCAAGCACTTCGGGCAATAGGATCGCCCAGGGATGAATGGGATAATAGTAAACCCCTCCGGCACCCGACTTGGCCTTTTGACAGCTTCTGTATTTTTAGCAAGGTGACACAATTAGCCAGAAGCAGTTGCCACACATTTCCGCCAATTTTCGGCCAATTCGTTTACACATTTTGCCGCCGTCTCAATTTCAACCAGATCGGTATCGGTGATTCCGTGGCTATATGCACATTTGGCAACCGTTGCGACCATGTACCGGATGCGCCGAACCTGCACATAATCAGGGGCGGGAATGTTTTTATTCAAATGCACATGGTAGTTCTTGCCATCTGCGCCGCGTCGTATAGAGGTTGATGGCACCCGCCCTGCTGCAGCATATCGGTAAGCCTGCCTCACACTCACTCCATGTTCAGACGCAATCCGCCGCGCCTCAATCGCCAGTTGTCCCCGTGCCTTCATCACCCAAACTCCTTTTAATTGATTCTGAATCAACCACTACCCATATGATGGGAGAAAATCAACTGATTGCACGAGAAGGCTAATAACGTGTGACATGTCAAAGGGAGACAGGACTCAGGTCTGGAGTGATTGAACTTATTCGGCCCGCAATAAGTCGGCAACAATCTCATCCGAGAGATGAAAGCCCGCTTTCATCTTCAGATCCCGCAAGGCCTCAGACAAACTGGGAATGCGCTGCATCCGATGCGCTTTGAGCAGGATACCCAGCACGCCTGTCGTCTTCATGTTAAGCCGGGCAGCCACCCGGCGGGCATCGCGCTCATCGAGCAGGACAAGTTCAGCATGCCTCTCGAACGCCAACGCAATCGCTTCGGATTCACCGCCATCGAGTTCGGATCGGAGAACTTCGGTCATGCCGGTGTTCTCCACCGTCGCCACCACAATCCATCCATCGTCGATGGCTTTGCGGATGATCTTGGAGCCGGGACGATCCTCCTGCACGCGAAGCTCATCCAGTACAGCCTTCGGCACATGGATGATGCCGAATTGCTCTTTCAACAGACCAAGACTGCCGATGATCGCCAGATTGAGAATCGGGGAGGTATTACAGACAACCTGCATACTTCAGGTCATCCTCCAGTTCCTCACTCGTATAGTGACGGGGTGTGCCGTGTTTCGCCAGGAGTTGTCCGAACTCGAATTTGCCTGCACCGGCAAGTTCGCGGGCCTTCCCGAAAGCAAGTACCCCATCCGCATAAAGCGTTACGGCGAGTTCCTCGCATAGGCGCTCTTGAAGACGCGCCTCAGGCAACCTAATGGCCCCTGTGATCGTATCCGGTATGGTAATCGTAACTGACATACTGCCTCCTCGTTGGTGTCGCTGGCGCTCATTTCAACTGTTTCCAGACACCCTAACTTACTCTTTCCTTGTCGCGAACAATGTAGCAGGGCTAATCCATCAAATCCAGCGAAAAGCCAAGAGAAAATAGGCAAGAGATGCGTGCCTTGGAACAAGGGCGTTGATTTTGGAGCGAATTGACAAAAAAAGTTTGCCGATTTTTTTGATGGGTTTGATTTTTACTCCTTCCTCTTACACTCAAGCATTTTTTCCACGCTGGGTTGATTTCAGTCCCCTCCCTTCATGAATAATCACCTTGGAGTGAACCGGTTTTTGCCTGTCTGGCTCAAAGATTTCTAATGGCGAGGCGCCATGACGTTGATTTTTCCCATTTAGTAGCGGAACAACAAGCAACACAATCTGAACAGGAGAAGAAACGTTATGAATTCTTGCACACTGCATGAACACTTGAGAAAGGCTGGAAAGTCGATAAGGGGAACCGCCCTGGAGATCGGCATCGAGCCGCATTTGATGAACGCCTATGTCCATGGGAAGCGGCCAAATCAGCGAAACGCCATGCGCGTCGCAACTGGTTTGGGCGTTGACGTGCGTGAACTGTGGCCAAACTTCGATGAACTCCGGACGTACTGACATGATAGCCCAAGACCTTGCCACACGCCTTGAGGCCCGCCATACGACAAACGGCTGGGAGGCCCGATGTCCTGCCCATGAAGACCATGACGCAAGCCTGAGCATAGCCGAAGGCAAGAACGGCTGCGTCCTGCTGAAATGTCACGCCGGATGCGATGTAAATGCGATATGCGCCGCATTGAAGATCGATCTGCGTGACCTCTTTGCACCAAACCCAGACGCACCCCGACAGCCCCGCAAGCAGGGAAAGATCGTGGCGACCTACGACTACACGGACGCCGCAGGCAAACTGCTCTATCAGGTCTGTCGTTTTGAGCCCAAGGGTTTCCGGCAACGGCGACCGGATCCCAATAAGCCCGGCGCCTGGGCGTGGAACATGGATGGACAGACGCGCGTCCTGTATCGGTTGCCAGCCGTATTGAAGGCAAAGGACGAGGGCCGGGCCATCTTCCTGGCCGAAGGCGAAAAGGACTGTGACGCACTGGCTGCGCTCGGTCTAACCGCAACGTGCAACACCGGCGGGGCAGGCAAATGGTCGAGCGGTTACACCGAATCACTGACCGGGGCCAAGGTGGTCATTCTCCCAGACCGCGACCCAGCCGGTCACCAACATGCCGCCCTTGTGCTAAAAGCGCTGACGGGCAAGTCGGAATCCTGCCGCGTGGTCGAATTACCCGACTGCGACGGCCATGCTGTGAAAGACGCTGCGGACTGGATAGCCGCCGGAGGAACGCTTGAGGGACTGCGCGAGATCGTACTCAATGCCCCGACATGGACACCGCATGATGAAACAGACCTCGCGCCAACCGATGCGAGGATGCAGATGAATGGCAAGTCTTGCGTGATCCTTCCAGAGGGACCTTACAGCATATCGAGCGCCGGGCTTAACTTGGGAACACTTCTCGCAAGGACGAATTCCTTTTTCCTCCGTGGGGCGGCCGTTGTGAAGCTAGTGCAGGACCAAGATGCATTCCCTTTCCTGGAAGATGTCAAACCCGCCACGCTGGCAAGTGACTTTGAGTCTGTGGCCGTGCTTGTGAGAATGAAAGGCAAGGAGCCGAAGTTTGTCATCTGCACAGAGCAAACCGCAAAGTTGATTGCCTCCTCGTCCACATTCCGTGAGGCACTGCCTCCCATCCACATCTTGACCCGTTGCCCGGTTCTGATTGAGCGGGCCGGTAATCTGATACAGGTAACTGGATATGACCGGGTAAGCGGAATCTTCGCCGGTGGGAAGCCGGCCGAGCCGATGGATTTAGCCGAAGCCCGCCGCTTGCTTACTGAAGTCCTGGATGGTTTCCGCTTCGCCACACCGGCAGACCGGGCGCGTGCCCTCGCCGCAATAATCACCCCCGCCCTTGTCTTTGGCGGACTGCTCAAGGGCCGAACCCCTGTGGATCTGGGTGAAGCCAACGCGAGCCAGACCGGCAAGGGGTACCGCAACAAGTTGACCGCCGCCATCTACTCACAGAACATCAAAACCGTTACACAACAACGGGGCGGCGTAGGGAGCATGGAAGAAAGCTTCAACATGGCGTTGATTCGCGGGGCAAATTTCATTGCCTTGGATAATGTCCGGGGCAAGATCGATTCCCCGAGTTTTGAGAGTTTCCTTACTGAAGACACCTATCACGCCCGCGCCCCCTACCGCGAACCTGTTGAGATTGACCCCCGCCGCATTGTCATCATGATGACGTCCAACAAGGCTGACGTGACGACAGACCTGGCAAACCGGGCAAGTTGTGTCCGCCTGCTCAAGCAAGCGGAGGGGTACACCTTCAAATCCTATCCGGAAGGCGATATCCTGGAGCACGTCCGGGCCAATCAGCCCCGTTATTTGGGTGCCGTCTTCGCGATTGTCCAGGCCTGGGCCGCCACCGGCCGTCCCAAGACTACCGAAACGCGCCACGACTTCCGTCCCTGGGCCCAGACCTTGGATTGGATAACACGCAACCTTCTGAATGCCGGCCCATTACTGGACGGCCACCGCGAGACGCAAGCCCGAATGACAAACCCAGTCTTGAACTGGTTGCGCGATGTGGCAATTGACGTAATCCGTGCAAAACAAACTGGTGCATGGTTAAGAGCGGGTGATTTGGTTGACCTTCTGGCAGAAACCGGCACGGAAACGCCTGGACTGCCCGAACTTGCCGACTTGACCGACCCCGAGACACGCAAGTCCGCGCAACAGGCCACTGGTCGCAGAATGGGGTTGTGCTTCCGGGCAAGCGATACTGTGAACCTTGACGGCATGACGATTGAGCGCCGGGAAATAGAAGACTTTGAGCGTCGGAAATCGACGCGGGAATATCGCTTTTCAACTGCGCCTGATGACGGGCACTTATTAGGCGCAAATCCAGCCACACGCACCGGGAGGAAGCCCGAGACGTGTAGCGAGCAGACACCAGAAACCACTGAAACGGGGGAATGCGCCTATTGTACGCCTGGTGCTGCGCCTGATGATGCGCCTGATAAATCCCTTATTGCGCCTGATGCGCCTGATACTTCCCAACATTGGGAAAATTCAAACACGGTAACGCATGATGAAGGCAAAAATATTGTCAGTATGGAAACCATCAGGCGCATAGGCGCAAAATCTCCGACCGAATCGTCCACCGGTTTCGAGTTTTACGAATACCACGAACGGGCCGGAATTCTGGAATACGATGCCCGCTTGCCACGGCCCGAAGCCGAAGTCCGTGGCGCAACCATGCTGGAGGACGGCACGCCCATAACCACCTCATGAACGAGCACTATTAAAGTGTAAAATGATCATGAAACAGGCCCGAAATAGGAATGTTTTCGCGATACTCAATGAAAATCACTGGGGATTTAGCCCCAAAGGGCGAAAAATCGAAAATTCAATTTCCGCCAGAACATATTTACTATCAATCAATTACGCCTAATTTCGCGGAGTTTCGTTCAGGGAATAACAGGCGCGGTGCGGCACGCA
>CAIZMS010000107.1 GCA_903934155.1 uncultured bacterium
ATGCGATAAGCCGATGAAAATACACTTTTCAATATCCTCTTCAACTGTTGTTTTTTATTGAGTCGGGCCGATCCCTGAACTAGAGTCCCGCACGACTTGATTCAGACTGAGTTTTATGAAATACCGCTGCCCCTATTGCCGCCTGTTGTTTGAGAAATTTTCAGACTCCCAATGCCCGTCCTGCGGAAAAGGACTCCGGCATCCCGGAAAATGGAAACTTCTGCAATCAAAAGAGTCCCGGCGCGCCGCGCTTCAGAAACGATTGCCGCACTCGCATGAATTCCGGAAGCCGATCTGGATGGCGTTCCTGAACCGACCCCGTTTCCTGATCTGGGTTCTAGGAAGCTGCATCCTCGTGGTGGCCTTTCTGCTGAGTGTCAGGATAGAAACCGTCGTTCCCTACCGTCCTCCAACCCTGAGCGCCCAGACCCAGCGGGAGCTGGTGGTGATTCGCACCGCCCTGGAGTGGTTCCGAACGCATTGCAACCGCTATCCCACCACGGAGGAAGGACTGAAGGCCCTGGTGCGGGATCCCGGGATCAAGGGCTGGAAGGGCTACTATCTGGAGGGATTGCCCCCCGACCTCTGGGGACGGCCCTTTCTCTACTCCGCCCTTGAGGATACCGTCCTGCTTGCTTCCATGGGGCCGGACGGAAAAGCCGGCACGGCGGATGACATTACCTCACCCCCGCCCGACTACAAGGCCTTGGTGAAACGTCTGGCCAAGGATAAACGGTAAAAGCCTCAGGGTTTCTTCACGGGCGCAGGGGCTACTGACGAGCCGCTCAATTTCGGTGCCGCCGCCGCTTTCAAGGCAAATTCATTTCCGGGGTAATCCCGGATCAGATTTTTTCGCAGGTCTGCGCCACGGGGATCCCTGGCATTGTCCAGAAGCATTGCCGCCTGGAACAACGCTTCCGGCTGAATCGCCTTGTTCTTTTGAAACAAGGTCGTCACTTTCAGAAAATCAGAAAGAGCCGCCTCCTCATCCCCCGCCTTCAGAAACAGGTTTCCCCGCATGAGGTAGAGTTGGCCAACCATCTCCTGAGCGCCTTTTCCAATGGCGACATCCAGCTGTTTTCGCACCGTCTCATTCGTCCCGCCGGTCGACAACGCCCTTTGATAAAGCGCCTGAAACTCAGCCGAAACACCGCCACCCGATGGGGGAGCCGAAAATGATGTTACCGCCGAAACCAGCATCCCGAACCCCGCCAGAATCATTTTCTTCATGTTGCTCATGCCGTATCCTTCCTCGTTTACTTATCCGCGTCGGTTTCGCGCCGGCGGACGCGCCATCTGAACCCGGGCAATGGCCGTTGCCGGAACCGCCATACGACCGTCTGAAAATTCAATCACATGCCCCTTTTCAATCAGCCAGTGCAACTGCCGCTTCAGCTCGTTTTCTTTCTTCGCTCCCGTCTCCGGGGCAGGCTCGCCCCCAGCCTCGCCCCCGGTCTCGCCTGCCGGCTGGGCGGGCGAAACAAGCTGGGCAAGAAGTTCGGCACGGGTACATCCCGGCTTGCCGGAAATGGCGTCGATCATTTCCCGGATCCCCTCCACAGCGTGCTCGGGATCCATGGCATTGGGAACGACGGAAGTCACAAATGTGTGCCCGGCCGCAGCCTTAAAGGTATGCAGGCCCAAATGCCGGAAGGCAAGCCGCAGAATCACCGACAGCTTCAAAGGGAACCTGGATTCCCGCTGCCAGGCGTCTTCGATCACACGGCGCAAGGGCCCGGGCTCCATGGCATGGGCAACGGCCCCCGGCAGCACCACCGCGCGCGTCTCTTTAATCGCGTTCTTCAGGCAGTGCTCCCGGAAATACACCTCGGCTTCGGAAAACCGGCTGAAGGTTACGGCAGCGTCTCCGGCCCCAAACCGGTAACTCACCTGCTTGCGCATCTCCTCTTTCCATTGCTCAATGAGCGCCGCGTCATGAATCGTCTCAATCCGTTTCCGGTACGCCTCCAAGGGCATGTCCGCATATCGGGTCCGGTGGATTTCAGCCACCTTGTCATTGTACCCGTGATAGTTCAGGGGTCCCAACAGGACACCGGAAAGCCCGCACTTGGCCACGCACACGAAATTACCCTTGGGCGGCTCGATCTCCTGCTCAACCTTCACGCAGAACTTTTCAAAATGTTTCGAGAAGACATGACTCACGGCCGAGTCCCGGTCAAGAAATACCGCCTTACAGTCCGAACATTGGAAAAATGAGAAATTCTCAAGGCCGACCGGGGCTTCAATTTTGATCAGATAGTAATCCGGCTTGCTCAGGAATAGGGCGGCCACCTCAAAAAGGGAGTAGGCCCGGGCCGATTTGGCAAGCCGGTTGGCCAGCGGAGCCAACCCCCGACGCTCCGGGAGAAACGACACTTCCAGCGATGCCAGTCGCTCATCCACCGGTTCAGCAACCGCCCGGACGAAGGGCGCCTGGCCGGAGTCACCACGTGATTTGTCGCGGATATTCTGTCTGCGCCCGCCGCCACCACCACCGCCCCTGCGATCCTGATATTGAGGTCGATCCCTCCGCCGGGAGTCGCCGCCCCGCTCATCATCCGGGGCTCGGGACTCTCCGCCGCCAAAGGTCCGGTGCTCCGGCGGTTTCCTTGCCCACACGGGCACAAAATTCAAATCAATAACAAGCGCTTCTTTAGTTTCAGGGGGCGATTCAGTCATAACCGTACAGTATAAGTGAGATGCGTATGATTCTCAAACCCCTTTTTTTGGCCCCTCAGCCAAAGGCGCAAATGTATTCGGTAATCCCGCTCTCCACCGTGATGTCAAAAGCCGAGTTTCCTTCCACAGAAAAGGCGGTACCAGCGGAATAAGCCGTCCAGTCGGCCTCCCCCTTGATTCGGGCGCGGCAGGAGCCGGCAATGATCTCCATGATTTCCGGCAAACCGGTGTTGAAGGTATACTGTCCCGGATATATCAGCCCGATGGTTTTTTTCGTTCCATCCGGGAAAAGGACGGTGTGACTCACCACCTTCCCGTCAAAATAGACATTCGCCTTGCACACTACACTGACCTTGTCGAACTGACTGCTTCCAGACATGCCTACTCCTTGTTTTTCGATTAACACTGATCATGACGTTATAAACTTCGGAATCCGTTGGGGCAATCAACTTTTCTTTCGCCAGCAGGCCGCAGTATGATAAAAGACCACCCGCTTATGAGCACCAACCCCTCTTATCATTGGCTTACCACCGGAGATGCGTTTTTCGCGGCTGTCGAAAAGGCTATTCGCCTGGCCAAGGATTCGATCCGCCTGGAAATGTATATCTATATGGCGGGGCAACCCGGCGACGCGATCCGGGACGCCTTGTGTGACGCCGCCCATCGCGGCGTCACGGTCAGAATCCTGCTCGACTCCTTCGGATCCCTGGAATTATCATCGGATTACTGGCGCTCCGTCACCGCCGCAGGCGGAATCGTGCGATTCTTCAATCCGCTCACACTCGGCCGCATCGCCTTCAGGGATCACCGGAAACTCCTGATCTGCGACGGAACCTCCGCCATCATCAGCGGATTCAATATTTCCAGCCACGAGCGTGGAGACGGCATCACGGAGGGATGGCGCGATCTCGGCCTGAAGATGATCAGTCCCGTGGCGGGAGACCTGGCCGGGTCGTTTGACCGGATGTTCAGGATGGCGGACTTCAAGCATCGTCGCTTTCACCGGATACCCTGGCGGCCCAGGTTCCGGAAATGCACGCCGGGACATCCCTGTCCCGCCTTGCTGATCAGCGGCCCAGGCCAGAACGGGAGCACCATCAAGACCACCCTGATCCACGACCTCCACCGGGCCCATACCATCCGGATCATATCCGCCTATTTCCTTCCTCCCCGCCGGATTCGCCGGATCCTGATCCAGGCCTCCCGCCAGGGCCGGGATGTCAGGATCATCACCGCCGGAAAAACGGATGTCAAACTGGCCCGCTTCGCCGGCCGCGCCCTGTACCACAGGTTGCTCCGGGCTGGAATCCGGATTGATGAGTATGAAGCGCAGATCCTCCACACCAAGCTGATCATCGCCGATCATGTGGTCTACATCGGCTCCGCCAACCTGGACACCCGCAGCCTGAACATCAATTACGAGTACCTGGTCCGGATTGACGACAGGCGGCTTGCCGACGAGGCTCATCAGATTTTCAACCACCATCTGGACTATTGCCAATCCATCAACCGTTCCACCTGGCCCCGAACCCGGAGCTTCTGGGAAAAAATCATGGAGCGTTTCTCCCATTTCATCCTCGCCCGTATCGACATTCTCTTCGCCCGCCGTCAGCTCGAGAAACTGAGATAAACGAGTTAATCATTGACTGGAGGGCGCCGCGCTGTCGGCACCGTCTTTGCGCGTCGGCGGCAACGGCGTGCCGCCCTCCAGAATTTTCAGGATCCCTCGCTCAATATTCTGCTATAGTCCCCCCTTTCAAAAGGAACCAACCATGACTTTTACCGATTTGGGAATTCCGCCGGCACTGGTGGACGCCTTGGCCAAGGAGACTATTACCGAGCCCATGCCCATCCAGATTGCGGCGCTTCCGGAATTGCTCGTTGGCAAAAATGCCTACCTGAATTCGGAGACCGGAACCGGAAAAACGCTGGCCTACCTACTACCCCTGTTCTGCCGGATCGACCCCGCCCTTGCCGAACTTCAGGCCATGATCCTCGCGCCCACCCATGAACTGGCCATCCAGATCCAGCGCGTCGCCACCACTCTGGTTCAGAATTCCGGCCTGCCCATCCGCACCGTCCTCCTCATCGGCGGCACCGCCATCCCCCGTCAACTGGAGAAGCTGAAAAAGAAACCCCATCTCGTCATCGGCTCACCCGGTCGGGTCCGCGACCTGATCATTATGAAAAAACTCAAAACCCAGACCGTGCGGAGCGTGGTGGTGGATGAGGCCGACCGGTTGCTGACCGACGACTCGCTGGTGTCCGTCCGCAACATTCTCTATGCCACCCCCCGAACCCGCCAGGTGATTTTTGTTTCCGCCACCGAGCACACCGCGACAACAGCAGCCGCCAACACCCTGACCGGGGATCTCGTCATGATCCGGGCCGGGGCCACGCCGGTGAACCCGAATATCGAGCACCACTACCTGGTCTGTGAAGAACGGGACAAGCCGGAATTGCTCCGCAAGCTCATTCACGCCCTGAATCCCGCCAGGGCCATCGTCTTTGTCCACCGGAACGAGAAGGCCGAACTGATTGCCGGAAAACTCGCCTTCCATAAACTTCCCGCCTCCGATCTTCACGGAGCCTACGACAAAAGCGAGCGGAAGAAAGCCATGGATGATTTCCGGAAGGGCGACACCCGGATCCTGATTGCCTCCGACATCGCCGCCCGGGGATTGGACATCGCCGAGGTCACCCACATCTTCAATGTGGATGTCCCCAGCGAGAGCAAGGCTTACCTCCATCGCGTGGGCCGCACCGCCCGCGCCGGCGCCAAAGGGCAAGCCATTTCCCTGATGACGGAAGCCGAACTCCGCCTGGTAAAACGCTATGAGACCGAACTCGGAATCACATTATCCCGGGTCATCCTCCGCGAAGGCGAAGTACTGGTGGTGGAATAAGAGAAGTCCCTTTACGCCAAGTCCAGGCATTTCCGAACCCCCTGGATGAGTTTGGCGGAAACAAAGGGTTTTTGCATAAAGCTCAAGTCCTGGATCATGGCCAATCCACGCCCGGTCACTTCGCCGGGATAACCGCTCATGAAAATGACCTTCAGTCCCGGTTTCTCCGCCCGTAGTTGTTCTGCCAATTTTCGACCTGAGATGCCCCCGGGCATCACGATATCCGTCAACAGTAAATCCACCGCACCGCCATGCTGGCACCAGACCTCGGCCGCCGCCACCCCATCAGGCGCTTCGAGAACCCGGTAGCCGTACTGCTCCAGAACACGAACGGTCAGCCTCCGTAACGGGGCCTCGTCTTCCACCACCAGGATGGTTTCATGCCCCCCGCGAAGGGGTTCAGTGGTTTGTTCGGCGGCTTGGGTCTCTTTCACATCCATCACGAGACGAGGCAGATAAACACGGCACGCCGTCCCTTTCCCCGGCTGGCTTTCAATCTCAACCCAGCCGTGGTGCTGCCCGACAATTCCATACACGGTGGCAAGTCCCAAGCCGGTCCCCTTGCCTGAGGCTTTGGTGGTGTAGAACGGCTCAAAGAGATGCGGCAGGTGTTCAGGCTTAATTCCGCACCCACTGTCCCGAACAGTCAGGCAAACGAAATCACCCGCCTCAAGGTTGTGCCCGGTGGCGACGGCCTTATCAACGGCGATACTTTCCACTTCTATGTCGAGTTGACCGCCCTCGGGCATGGCATCACGGGAATTGATCGCAATGTTTAACAAAACCTGCTCAATCATGCTCCGATCCCCGAACACAACGGCCTGCCCCGGAAATAGGCGCATGTGCAGTGAAATATCCTCCCCGATGAGCCGCTTGAGCATCTTGGTGATACTCTTCACCACATCATTAATATCCAGGGCGCATTGGTGCATGACCTGGGTGTGACTGAAGACCAGCAACTGGCGCGTGAGATTGGCTCCGCGTTCTGCTGCCACGGAAATGTCATCGACCGCGTCGACCTGCTCCGGCGTCAAGGTCTTGGTCCGGTTCAAATCAGCGGCATTCATCAAAATGACGGCTAGGATATTATTAAAATCGTGGGCCACGCCTCCGGCCAACCGACCAATGGCCTCCATCTTCTGGGCTTGAGACAATTTCTGTTCGAGCTGGATTTCGCGGGTGATGTCGCGCTTGACGCCAACATAATTGATGATCTTTCCGGCGACATCGAACACGGGCGAAATACAAGCATCCTCCTCGTACAGCTCACCATCCTTCCGCTTGTTCACCAACCGTCCGTTCCACACTTTTCCAACAGATAACACCGCCCACATCTGGCGGTAGAACTCAGCATCCTGCCTATCGCTGTGAAGAATGCGCGAGTTATTCCCAACGGCTTCTTCACGGCTATACCCCGTTGTTTTCTCAAACACCGGATTGACATAAAGAATCGTCGCCTTGTCGTCCGTGATCACAATCGTCTCGGCCGCCTGCTCTACGGCCGTCGCCAACCGGGCGTGCGATTCCTCCGACCGTTTGCGTTCCCGAAGCAGGCTCCACTCCCGAAGCGCGCTGTCCACAATCCGGGGCAACATGGCGAACGCCTCGGGCGACTTGACCAGGTAATCCAGGGCGCCCGCCTTCATCACTTCCACCACGATTTGCTGGTTGCCAAATGCGGTCATAACAAGAATAGGAAAGGCTCCCTCCTCCGGCGGATGCGTCAGAATCTCCACAGCTCGGCCATCCGGCAGATTGAGATCCACCAAGGCGATGTCCGGGGGATGGACGGCAACATACTCCCGGTATTCCCGCAATGTGGAAACCGCGTGAATATCCGTCGTCATATCCTCCGCTCCAAAGGCGCGCTGAATGGCTTCTATATGAGCCTCTTCATCGTCCACGATCAGAAGATGTACCAGTTTGGAAGCCATGGTCGTTTTTCAATGCGGATATTGATTCCACGCAAGCCAGTAGTAGCCAAAGGTCTCCATCAGTTCGGTGAATTGCAAAAAATCCACCGGTTTGACCAGGTAACTGTTGGCATGGTTGTCGTAGGCCTTG
>CAIZMS010000108.1 GCA_903934155.1 uncultured bacterium
ATGAAATGGACAGTGTATGGCCGAGATCGAAAGAGCCATGAGATTTCCGTCATTGATTCCGGGGAGTCACCCGTCAATTTCTCCGCAGGAGAATCGCAGAAAAGTGAACCCATCAATGTCGCTACAACTTCGACAAGACCACACACGATTACGAAACGTGGACGAGGCCGGAACAGTCGGGCTTCGATTTCGCGTATTGAAGGTTCTGGCTTGCAGTACGTTGGGTACGGCATTCAGGTTTTTGAGGGTGAAAAGGTCGTCGGCGAAGAGTTCGAGCCGGATCGGCTGGAAGACGACCTGGCAAAAAGTGACAGTCCTTCCCGTACAGACGGCAAAATGAAATAGCAATCACCGTAGAGTTCAGTCCTGCTGTGAACGTTAAAGCGTGACTCGACAATGCGGCTATTAAAAGCACAAGATATCCCCATGATTATTGGCGAACAAAAGAACCAAACTTTCATTGTGCGGGGACTGGACTGCGCCGAGGAAGTCTCCGCGCTTAAGGGGACGGTTGGCAAGTTGCCCGGCGTCATAAACCTTGATTTCAACCTTATTGATGGCACGATGACGGTCCTCTACAAGGGCACCGTTGACGAACAAGCCATCCTCGAAGGCGTGCGGCAGGCCGGGCTGATGGCCGTAGTGTTTGATAAAACCTCTCCGTTGGCAGTCTCTGCCGTCGAGGAAAGCTGGTGGAAAAAACGCGGCAGGACGCTTATGTGCTGGAGTTCCGGCGCCCTCGTCGTGCTGGGTTTTCTGTCCCATGCCTTCTTGCACGGCAATCTGTTGCATGCACTAGTTGGGGGCGAAGGCGTTTCTCACCACAAGTTCCCACTGCTCGTGATCTTCTTTTATGCTTCGGCCGTCGTGACGGGCAGCTGGTTTGTGGCGCCAAAGGCGTGGCTGGCCTTGCGCAGGTTGCGGGCAGATATGAATCTATTGATGACCATTGCCGTGATCGGGGCAATGATCATCGGGCAGTGGTTTGAGGCGGGGACTGTTGCATTTCTTTTTTCTTTTTCGCTTCTTCTGGAATCGTGGAGCGTGAGTCAAGCCCGGAGGGCGATCCGCACTTTGGTGAATTTAACGCCCCCGACAGCACGCTACATCTGTTCCCATGATGGGGAGATTATGGAAAAACCAGTGGCCGAAGTCCCTCTCGGTTCAACGGTTCTAGTCCGGCCAGGCGAACGAATCCCGCTGGATGGTGTCATTACCAAAGGCCGGACCTCGGTGAACCAAGCTCCGATTACCGGGGAATCCATACCAGTTCCCAAAGGAGAAGGTTCTGAGGTCTTTGCGGGTACAATCAACGAGGATGGCGCCATTGAGTTCAAAGCAACCAAACCCGTTGCGGATACTACGCTATCACGAATCATTCGCATGGTGGAGCAGGCCCAGTCCCGCCGCGCCCCGGTCGAACAGTGGGTTGAGAAGTTCGCGCACTACTATACCCCTGCCATGATTGCAGTGGCGTTTCTGGTCGCGGTTGTACCGCCACTGTTCGGCGGCGGATGGGGAAACTGGTTCTATGAGGCACTGGTCATGCTGGTGATCGCCTGTCCTTGCGCATTGGTGATTTCAACGCCCGTGAGCATTGTTGCGGCGCTCACTGCGGCGACTAAGGCCGGGGTGTTAATTAAAGGAGGAGCTTTCCTTGAGGCAGTGGCACGTGTGAG
>CAIZMS010000109.1 GCA_903934155.1 uncultured bacterium
CCACGCCGTGCGGGTGGGGCTTGATCTCAACCGGGGGCACGGGCAACTGGTGCGCCAACCGCATCCAGGAAATCCACTGTCCTTCCACAAGCGGCGTGGCGGCCTGGCCCTCCGCGTCCACCTCCTTGTTCAGGAGATTGATCCGGTAATGCAACTGCAGGTGGGGGTTGGCCACCAGGCATTGCCGGAGAAACTCATCCACCGAGAGTTTTCCCCGGATATACTGGGCCTCCATCTCGATGGTCACCGAGGTCCCATGCGGGCTCGCCTCGGGAATTCCGCAAGCCCCATCGGGGGCGGGCCGGGGAAAAGACGGGCGCCAATCCAGCTCGACATCCTTTAGGAGGGTCGGCGTATTCTTGCGGGTATCGATTTGAACCTCGATGTGATGGGCCATTTTCCCCTTGGAAATCCGGGACAGGATCCGGGTTGCCGCACCGGTGGTCAGTTGCCCGTACATTCCCGCCGCACTAATCCCGATTCCCTGCTGTCCACGGGACATACGCAAGCGATGGAACTTGGAGCCATACAGCAGCTTTGCGAAAATCCGGGGCACCTGCTGGCGAACGACGCCGGGGCCGTTATCCGTCACCTCCATCCGGAAACGTTTCTCCCCGGTCTGGGTGATCTCCACGCTGATTTCGGGAAGAATTCCCGCTTCCTCGCAGGCGTCCAGCGAATTATCAACCGCTTCCTTGACGGCGGTCAACAGGGCCTTCCGCGGGCTGTCAAACCCGAGCAGATGCCGGTTCTTGAGGAAAAATTCAGAGACTGAAATCTCGCGCTGCTGGCGCGACATGGTTTCCGCGGTGGCGGACTGGGTTGTGGCTCGTGTCATGATACTTCTCCGTCAGGCACCGGCCAACTCACGACTGCGCCGGGCGGCTGCCGCGATGGTACGACTCAACAGCTCCGCCAGCTCCGGAGTCTCCAAAACGGCACGCCCTGCCGCCGTGGTGCCCTTGGCGGAGGTCACCGCCTCCGCGAGGCCGGCAGGCTCCATCCCTTTTTCCATCAATAACCTCGCCGTGCCCAGCATCGTCTGGGACGCCAGCATCAGCGCCTGTCCGCGGGGCATTCCCTCCTGAACCGCGCCATCCACCAACCGGTCCAGAAGATAGGCAAAAAATGCGGGACCCGATCCACTCAGCGCGGTCACGGCATCAAACAAGGTTTCAGGAAGCTCCGTCGCCTTCCCGCAACACCCCAGCAACCGGGCGACCTGCTCCGAATCAGCCGCTGTGGCGCGGGCTCCCCGCGCATAAACATTCATCCCCTCACCCACCAGACAGGCGATGTTGGGCATCACGCGCACCAGCCGCCCGTTCGGTAATAAGGATTCCAGATAGCCCGTCGTTTTTCCGGCTGCGATTGAAATAATCAGGTGATCCGAAGTAAAATGCGGCGCCAGATTGCGAAGAATCTCATTCAGTTGCTGGGGCTTTACCGCCAGCACGCAAACCGAGGTCTCCCGAACGACCTCGGCATTATCCAGCGTAATGCGCACACCGTGTTTCCGGCTGACCTCAGCAAGTCGCTCGGCGCTGACATCGCCGGCCAGAATTTCAACGGGAGCAACCACCCGCTCTTTGATAAAACCGGCCATCATGGCCTCAGCCATTTTCCCGGCACCTATGAAACCGACCTGGATCATGGTTCTCTCCTATCGCCTCATCGGCGCCATCATCTTACTGATCATTTCAACCGACTTGACGTAAGGCATCATGATCATTCTTTTCCCGGGAAAATCACAAAAATTCCCCATCACCAGCAGTGTCGTATAAAATACCGCCAGAAGCAGAAAGGCGGTACTGAGGCCTTTCCCCACCCCCCGCCCCGCGCGCGGCGGCGAACTGGATCCTTCCAGACTGACCCAATCGGCGGGAAGCTGATCATTGATCTGACCAGTCTCATAGGCCGACAAAACCTCGATCACCCCACCCAGATTGGGTTCCGAGGCAATATGCCCGTGTGTCCGGGAAACGGCCTCCATGACCTCAGCGGCGGCGTTGGAGGGACAAGCGGTAAAACACGGGGGGGTCATTTCCATCATGCTGATGTCATTATGACCATCCCCCACCACCAGGATCTCCGATGTGCTCACGCCAAGGTGAGCGGCCAATTCCGTCACCGCCAGGCCTTTGGTGAAGGGAATGACCCGGACATCCAATCCGCCCGGCGATTCAAAAACCTGCAGGTACTTATAGGCGCGAGCCTCGGCCCGCAGTATTTCCGACGCGAACCGGGCGGCCCCCTCGTCCTCGAAGTGGAAAAAGAGACGCTGCCGATTGGAATAGACTACTTTGGCAAACGGATTGTGCGCCAACACAGCCCGCCTGAGTTTCGGCAAGGCCCGCCGTAGCGCCAGATCGTCCTTCCAATGCAGCCACAAGACCCTGAGATTCCAAATCCAATGCGGCAGGAACCCCCAAGTCTTGGTTTCATAGATATAAGCATGCCGGGCGATCACATAGTCCGGCGAGATCCCGAACATGTTCATGGGTCGAAAAATGCCCTTGTAGCCGCGTAAAGTCCGCCCCGTGCACACCACCCAGACAGCCCCATGATCACGCCGCAGGGAATTAATCCGATCCCGAAAAACCCGATACTGTTCATACTCGGGGCGACGCCCCATCAGGGTGCCGTCGGCATCGGTCACAAACATCCGGATACGCCCGAGAATGTTATCGGAGGGGCTCATGACTTAGTCAAACGGGGCGGCCTGCCTTCCAGGCCGGACACCCCGAAACTCACACCCTTTCAATCGACCGGATTATTTTTTGGCCGCAGCGGATTCCTTGATCAGGCCCAACCCGATGACTTCGCGCTGGATCTGGTTCGTTCCTTCGTAGATCTGAGTGATCTTGGCATCCCGCATCATCTTCTCAACCGGA
The DNA here is from genome assembly GCA_903934155.1 of uncultured bacterium. Classification (GTDB taxonomy): domain Bacteria; phylum Verrucomicrobiota; class Kiritimatiellia; order CAIKKV01; family CAITUY01; genus JAABPW01. The sequence continues at coordinate 2,895 of CAIZMS010000109.1, forward strand.
TACTCACGCATGTAGCCATAACCGCCGAGCACCTGGACGGCGTCCGTGGTGACCTTCATGGCGGTATCGGAGGCGAACAACTTGCACATGGCTGAGATCTTGCTGATATCCTTGGCCCCGCTGTCAATATGACGCGCCGCCGCATACACCAACGCTCGGGCCGCCTCAACCTGCGTGGCCATGTCGGCCAGCATGAACTGAACGCCCTGGAAGGAACAGATGGGCTTGCCGAACTGACGGCGCTGACGGCTGTAATCAACGGCCTCATCCAGCGCACCAGCCGCAATACCCAGCGCCTGGGCGGCCACACCGGGCCGGGAACTGTCGAGCGTCTTCATCGCCACGATAAAGCCCATACCTTCCTTGGCCAACAGGTTCGCCTTGGGAATGCGGCAATCCTGGAAAACCAATTCACGGGTCGCCGAGGCGCGAATTCCCATCTTGTTCTCCTTCTTGCCGAAGGTGAAACCTGGAGTGCCCTTCTCGACGATGAATGCCGAGGCACCGCGCGGGCCTTTGGCTTTGTTCGTAATGGCCACCACCGTATAGATTTCCGCCTCACCGCCGTTGGTAATCCACTGCTTGGTCCCATTCAACACATAATGATCGCCATCCAGGACGGCGGTGGTCTTGATTCCGCCGGCATCCGATCCCGCATTGGCCTCGGTCAACCCGAACGCCGCCAGGGACTTTCCTGACGCAATACGCGGGAGAAACTTCTTCTTCTGTTCGTCGGTTCCGAACAGGATGATCGGGAATGTGCCCAGCGCCGTGGCCGCAAGCGCGAGCGCAATGCCGCTACAGACCTTGGACAACTCTTCGACGCAGATGGCCAGATCCATGATCCCGCCACCCATACCGCCATATTCTTCACCAATATAGACGCCACACAGGTCGGCATCGGCAAAAACCTTGACGATTTCGTGGGGAAATTCATTCGCTTCGTCATAATGTTCGCGAATGGGCTTGATCTTTTCCTGAGCAATCTGGCGTGCAAGATCCCGAATCATTCCCTGCGTTTCTGTCAAACCGTAGTCCATATTATGTCTCCCAAACCGTTAGGATGAAAAAAACCGGCGCTTCCTCGCCAGAACCGGGCAGACTATAGGGTAACACCCTGCTACGGGGCAAGAAAATCCTGCCCATGAAATCAGGTTTGCTGATTTTCGGGCCACATGGTAATTACCCGAACCATGAATACCGGCATTACACTTTATCCCTATATTCTGGAACCTACCTACAAGGATTACATCTGGGGGGGAAACCGGATCCCGGCCTTGTTCAACCGGAACCAGCCGGATGGCATCTATGCCGAATCGTGGGAACTGTCCGACCGCCCGGAGGGCATGAGCCATGTCAGCAATGGCGCCCTGAAAGGCGAATCGCTCGCCACCCTGGTCACGCAATTCGGCGAAAAGCTTTTGGGCCGGGGCGTCAAGGCCACCGCTTTTCCCCTTCTGGTTAAACTGATCGACGCCAGGGAACGGCTCAGCATCCAGGTTCATCCGGATGACGAAAAGGCCGCTCTGGGCATCGGGGAAGCCAAAACCGAGGCGTGGCACATTCTCGAGGCTCCCGCTAACGCCCAGGTCTTCGCCGGACTCAAACCGGGCACAAACAAAGCCTCTCTCCTTGCGGCCCTCAAAAAGAACCAGCTGGAAAAAACCCTGCAGAGTGTTCCCGTGACTGCCGGCGACACCATTTTCATCCCCGGCGGACGTGTCCATGCGATTTGCGAAGGCCTCCTGATCCTTGAAGTCCAACAGAACTCCAACACCACCTATCGAGTCTATGACTGGGGACGTCTGGATAAAAAGGGAAACCCCCGTGAGCTCCACCTCGCTCAGGCCTTGAAGGTGATCCGCTGGTCGGACCCCGCCCCCGTAAAAACAACTCCTCAGGCAACCTGCACCAAGCCCGGAACCCTCGTCACCGAACTGGTGGTCTCTCCCTATTTTCGCCTTGAAAAACTGGAAATCAGTGCCCCGTTTTTTATCCAACATGACGGCAAAAGTTTCAATGCCCTCTTTACCGGCCAGGATGACATCCGAGTCATGAGCGAGGCTGGCAGCGAGCGCATTCCCCGCGGCCGAACCTGCCTCATTCCGGCCGCACTGGATCATTACACCCTGAAGCCCGTCGGCCGAACCGCAACGCTTCTGCGAATTTCTGTTCCCTCCTGATTTCAGGCTTTTCATGAAGGCTCCGCCGGAAACCTTTGCGACCGCCTCGCGTTATGACCCGAATTATCCGCATCGTTGCGGACAGGAGCTTGACCAGGCGTTGCAGTTCACGCCGGCCTATCACTCCTGGCGCCCCTTCGACATCGGTATTGAGTCCGGTGTGTTTTCCCGTCTGGCCGCCTTCTCGGCTTTAACGAAGGAAGATTTACGGACCCACGGTCCTCAGGGTTTCGTGCCCCACGGCCGCTCCATCACCGAAGGACTTGCCACTGGCGAAATCGAACTGGCCACCACCAGCGGAACCACCGGAGACCGGGTCGAAAATGTCTGGTATCAACCCTGGTGGAACCGCTCCGAGGCCGCCTCGTGGCGACTGAATTCCCATACCCGCAGAGCGGGCCTGGGCGACCATCGTGAAGCCATCCTGACCAGCCCCTGGTGTACAGGATTTCCCTGGGAGACCGGTTTTCTGACAAGGAAGCAGCGGACATCGGGCCGATTCCTCTATCTGTGCGAACGCTCAGACCCAAGCCAGTGGCCGGAGCCACTGATGAACCGCATGGTGGACGAGTTGAACCGGTTTGAGCCACAGGTTCTGGAGGCCAACCCCTCGTTTCTGTCAAAACTCTCCCGTCACATCATCCATAAAAAATTGCAGGTTCGGTCGCCACCTCTGATCATCCTGACCTACGAATTCCCGTCCCTCCTCCATTTGCGAAACATCCGGCGGGCCTTTGATTCGCCCGTCGCCAGTTCCTATGGCGCGACGGAGACGGGCTATGTATTCATGGAGTGCGAGGCGGGCCGGATGCATCAGGTCACTGAATCATGCCATGTGGACTTTCTTCCTTTTTCGCACGACCACGGCGGCCCGAAAATGGGACGGATACTCGTCACCACTTTCGATAATCCCTGGCGATCACTTGTTCGTTTCGACACAGGCGACATTGTATGTCTTGATGGCGAAACACCCTGCCTTTGCGGGCGACACGAGGGATTGACCCTGACATCAGTGGAAGGTCGTCTGGTGAACCTGACCCTCACCCCGGAAAACCGTCTGGTGACTCAAGGCGAGGTGGATCGCGCCCTCAGCAAGGTTCCCGGGATAGCGGACTATCAAGTCATCCAAACCGGAAAATCGGACTTCACCGTGCGCTTTGTGGCCGAGCTACACGAATGCCCGCCACCTGCCGGGGCCGTCCGGGCGGCGATCCAAGGCGTTTACGGATCCGAGGCAACCATCACACCAGAACCGGTCATATCAATCGCTCCCGATCCGCCGGGAAAATACCGTCTTGTCAAATCCCTGATTCCCATCGACCCAGCCTTGTTTCTCGACAGCCAGTTCGCACCGATCCGCCTTATGCCTTGAGATAGGCTTGCCGCCTGGGCTCGGGGAATTTCTCGATGGCATAGCGGAGCATGGTGCGGGGCATGGTCTTGCACCGGAACTTAAGGAAGGCCTTCAAAACGGTCACATCCCGCTTCCCGATTTCACGCAGCATCCAGCCCACTGCCTTGTGAATCAGGTCTTCGTGATCGCCAAGCAACAGGTCGGCCAGTGCCAAGGTGTCGGTAAAATCATCCTGCCGGATAAAGGTGAAGGTGGCCAAAATGGCAATCCGTCGCTCCCACAGGGAACGAGACCGAACCAACCGGTAGAGCGGGCGCCGGGAACGGTTCGCCAGATAACCGCCAACCACCTGGGGCGCGGAGAGATCCACCAGATCCCAGTTGTTGATCCGGCGGGTATGATCCAGATAGAACCGGTAGATCCGGGCGCGATCCAGCTCGTTCCCCTTCTCAAATTGCCGAACCAAAATGAATAATGCCAAAGCCCGGTCTTCGTGAATGCCCGACTCCAGCAGGGCCTCGAGCGTCGCCTCATCCGCGGCTTCAAACTCCTTCACCAACTTGCGCAGGACCGGAACCCGAACGCCGACGAAGATATCACCTTCACCATAGTCCCCGGGGCCGGTTTTGAAAAACCACTGAAGAATCCCGGCATCCTTCGGGTTTCCCAGTTTGCGAATCCGAGATTGAATAGTCCTGGAATTCATCAGTCCTGCAGGCGAAAATCAAATTGAAGATCCATAGCCGCGGAGACCGCCTGTCCGCCCTGTTCCGCCGGCTTGAAGCGGGCCTTCTTCGCCGTGGCAAGGGCCGACTCGTCGAGGGCCGGGAACCCGCTACTGGTTTTAACGGCGGCGGATTCGACTTCCCCTTGACGCGTCACCCGGAGGCAGATTGTCACTTTCCCCGCCTCGCCCCGGATCCTGGCCGCGTACGGATAGTGAGGCTGTATCCCGGAGAGCGAAATCGGCCGGCCGCCCCGCTCCAGTCCCTGGGAAGAGGCAATCGACAAGGGTCGAAGGGCTTCTAAAGGCATCTGAATCGATTCAGATCGCCAATTGGGCCTGTCGGGAGCCACCATGACCGCGATGGCGGGCTCGGGAATTTCCGCCGGGTGCGCCTCGGGTATCGGCGCGACCGGGATCGCCTCCTGCCGCACTTCGGGAGAAACCGACATCAGGATTCGATCCATCAACGCCGGTCCCGCAACACCAGGTGCCTGACTTGGCGGCGGCGCCAAGTCCAACTCCAAGTGCGCCAAAGACGGCATCGGCGTCACCGCCGGCCAATACCGGATGGCCAGAACCAACACGATGGCTCCGATAATATGAAGCGACACAGCGAGAATGAAGGAACGGCTAATGGCGGGTGGCGGCATGAAAAAAAGGCCAGTGCCATCCAACTCCCTCATTCTGGATCCTGAATTCTGAATTCTGGATTCTTTCCCTTTAGAACGTCACCTTCACCCCGCCATACCCGGCGCGGCCGAGGGTTCCATACCCGAGCACTTCCTCGTACTGCTCGTCAAACAGGTTTTCCAACCGGGCAAAAAGTGTAACATTCTTATAAACGTCATACGAGGCATAAAGGTTCACGAGGGTGTAGCCGTCCAAGGTGATGTTCTGGTAGGTCGAAAAGTCCTCATCCTGCCGCTCGCCCACATACACGAGCCCCACTGTCCCCCGGAATTTTGAAGTAAAAGCATAAGACATGTCGAGGGCCGCCTTGTTGCGCGGACGCCAGAGCAGTTCAGCGCCAGTCGTTTTATCCTCGGTATCCGTATAGGTGTACGAGGCCCGCACGGACAAATCCTTGACCGGCTTGGCGGTAACGAAGGTTTCGACACCCCGCGCCCCGGCCTGGCTCACATTTCCATATGTGGCGGTCACGAAATCATAGTCAATCATGTCATCGAACTGATTCTCAAAGTAAGTCACACCGACCGTCAGCGCACCCGCCATGATATCCTGCTCGACCCCGGCATCCCAGCCCTGGCTTGTCTCGGGCTTCAGGTCCCGGCTGCCATAAATGGAGTACAGTTGAAACAGGGAAGGCGCCTTGAAACCGGTTCCATACGAGCCACGCAACCGGGTTCCCGTGGCCGCAATGTCATACACCGGAGCCACCCGCCAGGTCGTCTCCGTTCCGAACTCATCATAACTATCCACACGCCCCCCGACCGTCGTCGTCAAGGGCCCGGTCGTCACGATGTCCTGGGCATAGGCGCTCTGGTGCCGGGCCGTCTTGCGATCGAACCGATCCACATAACCCATCGCCTCATAGGTTGACTCGGCCGCCTCCTGCTGAACCTCGAACCCGGCGGTGACCAGATTGGCTTTCCCGAGATACAGGTCGTTCTGCAATTCCAGCTTCTGAAGCAAGCTGTCAAAGGTGGAATTCCCCAGGGACGAGGTGTCTTCCCGACGCTGACTGACCCATGACCCGCCCAGACGCGGGCGCCAGAGACCGTCCAATAGTCGCGCTTTACCCTCCCCGTACAGGAGAAGGGACTCCGCCTCGCCCCGGTCATCGGTATCCATCATCACGCCATTCACCGCACTGTCATAGTCGTACCGCGACTGGTTCCACCTCACGAGGCCGGTGGCCTCGAATTCCTCGACAGGAGTCCATCCCAGCCGCGCAGATGCCTCGGAACGGCCATAGCCGTCCTTTTCCGTGTTCCCGTTGCGCTCGCTGGCGCTGGAGATTCCCTGCGAATCCTGGCGCGAGGCACCGACTGAATAATTGTAGCGGGAATTTCCGCCACGCATCTCAGCCTTTTCATTGAAGGTATTGAATGACCCCGCCTCGGCGGAGACTTCTCCCGTTGCCGGTCCGTTTCCCTTTTTGGTGATGATATTAACCACGCCACCGATCGCGTCAGCGCCATAGAGGGTGCTCTGGGGCCCGCGGAGGATTTCAATGCGTTCAATATTCTCAACCGGCATCTGGCTGAGATCCGCGCCGCGCCCAAACCCGGCGGGATCATTGAGCGGCACGCCGTCAACCAGCACCAGGGTTTGCTCCGACTTCGCCCCACGAATGAGCATCGCCGCCGTTCCGCCGGGGCCGCCGCTCTGAACCACAGTCAACCCAGGCACTTCCCGAAGTGCCTGGACGACAGACGCGCACTGACGCTCCGTCAACTGATCGCGACCGACCACGGTCACTGAACTTCCCACCGCCGACCGGGGCATTTCCACCCGGGTGGCCGTCACCACCACTTTGTCCTGCGCCACCTCGTTGGTCGTCGCCGCTCCCGCCACTCCCGCCGCCACCATCACCCATCCCGCCAACATATACTGCTTCTTGATCTTCATTCTGACTTCCCTTCGACCGTTATCAGTTCACTTCACGCTCGACGCTCCCTGCGCCGTACGCGTCTCCTTCCCCTTCCGCCACTGCCCACGGTCTCCCAACGCATCAACAAAAAAAAGACCCCTGATCTTCCTGATGGAAAATCAAAGGTCTGATGAGTCTGTTTAATGCCTCATTCCTCTTCCATCGCGAAAGAGAGACGGACGACGCCCAGCGTCATCGGTCCATTGAGCATGAAGTATTACGTCTTCTGGCTTCCGGCTTCAAATCTACTATCCCACCTTCCCCCCGCCCATGCGGGAGTGGTTCCGGGATTTCGTAGCCGGTTACAGCGGCGCGACCGCGTCTGAATCTCACAGACTTCCGTACTTACTTCACGGCTTCCGGTTATCAAAGAACTGGCGCGAAAAATACCATGTTCCCGCAGGACGTCAATCAAAAGCCAATATCGGCTCAACCTAATTCAACTCTGGAGTCTCCTCCGGCGACCCCAATCCATGAAGCACCCCGTAGCGGATGATTTCGGCTGTGGTGCGCAAGCCCGTCTTCTCCAGAATATGACGGCGGTGAGTGGTAATGGTCTGGTGGCTGAGGTTCAGTTTGCGGGCAATTTCGGAAAGCTTCAGGCCCGCCGAAAGCAGTTGCATCACCTCAAATTCACGGGGTGACAGGCGTTCATCCAAAGGCTCGTGCTCATTCCGCTGATAGTAAAGAACCAGCCTCCCGGCCAGGGGCTCAGCAATATACGGATGCCCGGCCCGTACCCGGCGAATCGCGGAACGAAATTCATCCGGCGAGGCCTCCTTCGACACGACGCCCGATGCGCCCGCGCGGATCCCGCGGAGCAACCAGGCTACATCGGCGGAATCTGCCATCATGAGCACCGGAAGACGAGGACTGGTTTCCTTGATCTGCCTTAACAGCGAAAAGCCCTCCAACCCCGGCAACCCGGTATCCAACAGCATCACATCGCACCAGTCGGGTTCAATCCGGACGGGCACCTCCGCCCCCGACCCCGCATGCCCGATCGTGATCATATCCGATGTCTCCGCAAGACACGCCTGAACCCCATATCGGAATAACGGCTGACTCTCCGCAATGAAAACCCTGATCGTATCCGAATTTGACTGTTTTTTCGCTGTCATCACAACTCGCTTCTCTATAACCCTGTTATCACACACTGAATCCAGTAAACTCAATCCCCGGCGACCAACATAGGGGCTTATATACCTTTATTATTAGGGACATATGACCCTTGCCTTTGGTCGAAAATTGGTTATTTTTGAATAGGAAATGACGAAAAAAACCTAGCGAAGAAAAAGCGAAAATCACGCCATCGCCCGGGGAATGCTGAGTATTTAGAGGAAAATCTGTAATGACGCCCCTGGCTGTTGACCGTATACCTGTATCCACACGGCTTCTCATAGCGGAAGACGACCCGCTTATCCGGCGCTCCCTTGTTTCAGCGGCCCGGGGGCGGGGGTTTCAGGTTGTCGGAGAAGCTGCCACCGGACCAGAGGCCGTGGCTCAAACCCTCGCGCTTCGCCCGGACGCCATCCTGATGGATATCGAAATGCCCGGCTTCTGCGGCCTTGAGGCGGCGAAACGCATCCAACTCACCCATCCGACCCCCATTGTCATTGTCACCGGCCACGACTCGCCGGATCTACCACGCTCCGTGGCGGAAACAGGGGCTGGCGCCACTATTCTCAAGCCCGCTGACCCCGCCGAGCTGGAATACGCCGTTGTCATCGCCATGGCCCGGCATGCCGACCTGCTTGAACTGAAACGCCTGGTTCAGCAAAAAGAGTTGCTCATCCGAGAAGTCTACCACCGGGTCGCGAATCAACTGGGGGCCACCGCCAACCTCCTCTATCTTCAGGCACAACAAGAATCCCATCCCGATGCCAAATCGGCTCTTTTCGAAAGCGAACAAAGGATACGCGCCATGGCCAAGGTGAATTCCTTGCTTCAGGCGGATCAGAATCTGGCCCAAACACCCCTGGCACTACACCTGTCAACCATCGCCTCCAGCCTGGTCCGTGAACTCCGTCCGGATCTTCTTTATCAGGACTCTTTCCCCGGCGAGCCCCTGATGGTTCAGGCCGCCACTGCCATGACATGCGGATTGTTGGTGCATGAACTGGTCATGAACAGCCTCCTTCACGCCTTTCCAGAAGGACGGACGGGAACCATTGCCCTCTCCCTCTCCTGCCTTGCTGAAGGCCGGATTCGCTGTACGGTGGAGGATGACGGAGCCGGCATGCCCGGGGATCACGACCCCCGGAATCCCCTTTCACTCGGCCTGCTGATTGTCTCTGCGCTCTGCACCGATTTGAAAGGCGTTCTGTTTCACCCTCAAAAATCAAACGGCACAGCCACGGTAATCGAGTTTCCCATTATTCATCACAAGGAATCCCCATGAATCACCCCACATCCGCCCCCGTTCTTCAAAAACCCATCCGGGTCGGGTTTATCGACGACCACACCCTTTTCCGGGAATCGGTAAAAAGCATCCTGAATGATGAGCCGGACATTGATGTCGTGGGGGATTGCGCTGGGCGGTCGGACGGACTTGCCATGATTGTCCGCAAAAAACCCGACATCCTCATTCAGGACATCAACCTAGGCTCCATCGATGGCCTGACCATGATGCCCGAAATTAAAGCGATCGCCCCGAAACTGAAATGCCTGATCTTAACCGGCTTGATGGAAGAGCATCATATTCTGCGAGCCATCCGAAGCGGGGCGGATGGCTATCTCCTCAAGGACTGCGCCATGCCCGCACTCATCGAAGCCATCCGGAAGCTGGCAGAGGGCCGGACAATGTGGGATCCCTTATTGATCGCCCGACTGGCGGGGAAAAATCCGAAGCTCAGTGAGAAGCCAGAGCCCGGAGGAATTAAAAGCCTGACAGCGGCGGAATCAAAGATCGCCCATCTGATCGCCGAAGGCCTCACCAACCGGGAAATCGGAAAACATCTTCACTTGGCGGAGAAAACCATCAGGAACCGGATCAGTCTCATGATGAACAAACTTCAGGTCACCCGCCGGGCCAAAATCGCCGCCCTTTATACGCGGGACTCGGACACGATCCGGTAACGCCTCTCCTTCTTTCCTGTTTGACATGCTTAAGGGGGATGCCTATTTTATGCGGCTATTCTGAAAAAAGCAGTGGAACGAAGGGATTGGTTTTTATGGCGGCAGATTATACAGCATCCGATTTTCGCAAGGGGCTACGCGTCGAGGTTGACGGAGTTCCCTATGTGATTACCGAATTCAATTTCGTTAAGCCCGGTAAGGGCGCGGCCATCTACACCTGCCGACTCAAGAGCTTGCTCGACGGCAACACCTATGTCCGCAACTTCCGATCCAACGACACTCTGAAAAAACCGGATCTGGAAGAGCGCACCATGCGTTACTCCCACAAGGAAACCGACCATTTCATTTTCATGGATGAAAACTTCGAGCAGTTCACCCTTCTGGAAAAGGTTCTGGGCGATAACCAGTACTTCCTGTTTGAAGACTGCGAAGTCCACGTGCTGTACCATAACGGCCAGGCCGTGGATATCACCCTGCCGACATTCATCGAGAAGGTTATCCTCGAGACCGAGCCTGGCGCCCGCGGCAACACCGCGACCAATACGCTCAAGCCCGCCAAGATCAATGGCGATTTCGAGATCATGGTGCCCTTGTTCATCAACCAGGGCGACACGATCAAGATCGACACCCGGACCGGCGAATATGCCGACCGCGTCTTGAAGAAATAATGCGTTCTCCGCATCTTGAAAGAGCCCGCCTGCAGGGCTTGCAACCCGTCCTCCAATTGCGGAGCCGAATTCTGGCCGCCCTCCGGGCTTGGTTTTTACAGGAGGGCTTCACGGAGATTGAAACCCCGGTACGGCTCCCGACCCCGGCGCTGGAACTGCACATCGATGCTGAGCCCTCGGGTAATGCCTTTCTTCGCACCTCGCCGGAACTGCACATGAAACGGCTACTCGCGGCGGGCTATGACCGGATATTCCAGATCGGCCCCTGCTTCCGGAAGGGCGAGCGAGGCAACCGGCATAACCCCGAATACACCATGCTGGAGTGGTATCGCGCCAACGCCGATTATACGGACATCATGGCCGATGTGGAATCCCTGCTCCGTCATTTTGAAATCTTCACCCTGAAATCTGAAATTCCACGTCTCACCGTGGAGGATCTCTTCCTGAAACACGCCGGATGGAATCCCGTGGAGGCGTATGATGCAGAACGGTTTGAGCGGGACCTGGTTTCGAAAGTGGAGCCGGCGCTCCCCCGCGACACCCCGGTATTTGTAATGGACTATCCCGCTCCCGCCGCTGCCCTGTCTCGGCGGAAGCCGGACCGCGATGCCGTGGCCGAACGGTTTGAGCTTTATATCAACGGGGTTGAAATCGCCAATGCCTTTAGCGAATTGACCGATCCGGTCGAGCAGCGCCAGCGTTTCGAAACCTGGGCACGAGAGCGGAAAGCCCTGGGCGCCCCGGTCTATCCGCTGGATGAAGACTTTCTCGCCGCCCTTGAAATCGGCATGCCCCCCTCAGGAGGAATCGCCCTGGGCATCGACCGCCTGATCATGGTTCTCGCCGGAGCCAAATCGCTTGATGAGGTCATGGCATTCCGAGAAAGAGATTAACCCCTTCCTCTCTCACGCTTCGTGCCGGACGATCTGGAGAAGGCGCGTCTTGAGAAGGTCGAGTCCTTCACCAGTCTCAGTGGACACAGGCAGGGGTTTGGTTTTGGTTTCCTTTCGGAAACGCGTCAGATTGTCCTTGGCTTCCGGGAGATCCATCTTGTTGGCCACCACCAGCGTGGAGCGCTGTAGCAAATCCTCACGGTAGAATTTCAGCTCATGTTGGAGGACCCGATAATCCTCAACCGGATCGCGTCCCTCCGTCCCGTTCATGTCGATCACAATGGCCAGGCAGGAGGACCGTTCAATGTGTCGGAGAAACCGGTCGCCCAATCCAACCCCCTTGTGGGCATCCTTCACCAGTCCCGGAATATCTGCCACCGTGTAGCTGGCGGCCTCAAAATCCTCCCCTACCTTCACAGTCCCAATGATCGGGTTCAGGGTAGTGAACGCGTAGGGAGCGATTTTGGGATGGGCATTGCTGATTTTGCTCAACAGGGAGGACTTGCCAGCATTGGGAAAACCGACCAGGCCCACATCTGCCAGAAGTTTCAAGTCGAGCCGGATATTCTTTTCCTCGCCAAGCTCCCCGTCGGTGTGTTCGTACGGGGTTTGATGCGTCGAGGTCTGCCAGTGGGGATTACCCAATCCGCCCCGTCCACCCCGGGCGATCCGCACTTCAGTTCCGGGATCGATCAAATCACTCAACAACTGGTCATTGGCCAAATCACGAATCTCGGTGCCACAGGGAACCGGAATGACCAGGTCTTTCCCATTCTTACCATGCATCCGCTTGCCCATGCCATGCTGGCCTTTTTCAGCCCGTTGCAGCGGATTGAAAAACAGGGAAATCAGGCTGTCGGTATTCAGATCCGCCCTCAGGATGACGCTTCCGCCATGGCCGCCATCGCCGCCGTCGGGACCACCCTTGGGAACATATTTTTCCCGCCGGAAGCACAAGCATCCATTGCCGCCATTACCGCCTGCGGCATGAATCACCACAGAATCAACAAATTTCCGGGTCTTCATGGACTTTCCTCTTTCCCCTCTAAAGACAAAGGCCGCGCCCAGGGGGCCGCGGCCTGTACGAATCGAAAATGAATCAGAACCACGCTTACGCCGTGGCCTCTTCCGCCACCACCATCACGCGGCGGCCTTCTTTTTCGAACTTCACCTTGCCAGCCACCAGTGAAAACACGGTGTTATCGTTGCCCAACTTGGTGTTGCGCCCCGCCTTAACCTTGGTTCCGCGCTGCCGGACAATGATGCTGCCGGCTTTCACGACTTCGCCGTCATAATTCTTGACGCCCAAACGCTGGCCGGGACTATTCCGCCCGTTAACTCTACTGCCTCCTGCTTTCGACATATCTAAACTCCTATTCAGCCAACACTGGTCACGCGCAACACGGTCAACGGCTGGCGGTGACCCACTTTACGGCTATATCCCTTGCGGCGTTTCTTCTTGAACGCCACCACCTTGGGGCCCTTGGTCCGCTCCACAATCTCGGCAACGACCTTGGCGCCTTTCACAAAAGGGGTTCCGACCTTGAGGTCTGTGCCATTTGAAAGCGCCAGGACCGAATCCAATGTCACGGTACCGCCCGCTTCCCCTTCGAGAAGTTCGACTTTAAGGGTGTCACCGGCCTTCACCCGGTACTGCTTACCACCCGTTCCAATTACTGCATAGGCTTCCATAATTCACATCCTTACCCGGTGCAGGGCACCGCGTTCCGGCTTCCTGCTCACAAAAGGGGGCATAATCTATGATTCCCCCCCCCATTGTGTCAATGCTTCTTTTGGCTCTTTTGGCTCCGCTCTGGACTGACGGTCAGCTTCCCTCTCCTGACCTGTATGCCGTTGTGGACCGCCCACACGCAAATAAAAGTGGAACACCCCCATATCCGCAGGTATATTCTACGTCAACCATCACGCGATGGAACCTGTTCACACGGAGGGATGTCATAACGATCAAGCCACACCCGGAAAATCCGAAGCCGCTGAAAATCGCGTTGGTGAATATGCCTTTTGGCGTCTTGAACCTGCCGGCCTTTGGGTGCATCAGGCTGCAGGGGGTGCTGGAAAAAACCTTTGGGCCCAAGATCCAGGTTAATACTCACTACCTCAATATCGACTATGCTTTACAGCTGGGAGACCTTTCCCTGTATAACCATTTTATCTCCGAATACGGATTCATGAGCAATGCCGGTGACTGGCTGTTCCGACAGGCCGCATTTCCGGCAACACCCGACAATACAGAGGAGTATTTTGCGCGATATTACGCCGATCAAGGCTCTGAAACTCTGAAGATCCGCACGTTCCTGCAGAAACAGCGTGCCGGGTTGAATACCGTGATGGATGGCTTCATTGACCGATACCGGCTTCTGGAGGCGGACATTGTTGGCTTCGTGCTTTTATATTGTCAGACGATTTCATCCTTCGCCCTGGCACGCCGTCTCAAGGAGCGGAAGCCTTCTCTGACAACGATTATTGGCGGACCAGCCTGTGATGGGGAAATGGGACAGGCCTTTGCCGAACTCATTCCCCAGGTTGATTTTGTGTTCTGCGGCCCCTCGCTGGTCAGTATGCCTCACTTCGTCAAACATCGGCTTGCCCATGATTTCGAGTCGTGTCATGCCGTGAATGGCGTTCTTTCGAAAGCCAATCAGCCCCTCTGGGCTTCCGGGAAAATGGCCTTAACGGGAGATGATCTTGATATCAACGCCAACCTCATACCCGACTACGGGCCATTCCTTGACTTGGTTGAAAAAAGCTTCCCGAAGGGTGAGGTCAAACCGGTTCTCCTCTTCGAAACCTCACGAGGCTGTCCGCGCGCCAAATCCCTTCCGTGCAAGTTCTGCGGATTGAACGGCACCCGGAAGGACTATGATGTCATGACGCCCGAGAATGCCATTGCGCAAATCAAGGCGTTGTCGGCCTATCCACCCCGCGCGTCCTATTTTGTGGGACTCGACAATCTGCTTCCCGGCAATTATCTCAAGGATGTGTTTCCCGCATTACCGCCCCGTAGCGATATCCAGATCCGCTACGAGGTTTTTCCCAACCTGGCCGCGGCTGATCTCGAGGTGTTGTGTCGGGCGGGCGTTGTGCGTTGCCAGCCCGGACTGGAGTCATTATCCACCACATCGCTCAAACTGATGCAAAAGGGCACCACATCCTTTCGAAACCTCCAATTCCTGAAAGACTGCTCCCGCTATCCCTTCCGGCCTGAGTGGAACCTGCTCATCAATATTCCCGGCGAGCAGGACGCTGTCTATGAAAAATACCTGCGGGATCTTCCGCTGTTGACACACCTTCCCCCGCCAGCCGGTTTTTTCCCGATCATGTACGTCCGGTTCAGTGGGTATTTTTATCATCAGGCTGAACATGGCCTTGATCTTCAACCGCAGGATTTCTACCGCCTGATTTACCCCTTTGACAAGGAAGCCCTGCGTCGTATTGCCTATTTTTTCAGTGATCGAAACATCGACACCCAGCGGGTTGACGGCTGGCTGGATCGCCTGAACAGGGCGGCCTCCTACTGGCAGCAGAGATGGTTCAACACAGACCACAAAACCGAATCCCGCCTGTGCTTTTATAAGAACAGCGCCATGATTTATGATTCGCGATCCGGAACTGTCGTTGAGCATCAGCTCACGAGGTTGACGAAAAACGTGCTGCTCTATTTGGAAAAGCCAGCGTCCCGCGCCGACCTCGGGGCTCAATTCCGGGATGTAGTCGGCTTCGACATGGATCGGGAACTGGAGTCCCTTTTCGGGCTCGGATTGCTTTTTCAGGATGACGGCCGGTTCATGAGTCTGATCACGGAATAAAAAGGCAGGACTCGACTTTTAGTCATTTCCCGACTATACCCCTGCCATGATGAGTCATCGCAAACTCAAGATCTTATCCGTGGTGGGGGCACGGCCGAACTTCATGAAGATCGCGCCGTTTGTGCGGCAACTGGAACGCTTTCCCCATGACTTCGCCCATACCCTGGTTCATACCGGCCAGCATTATGACGCCTCGATGTCGGAGTCGTTCTTCCGCGACCTGAAGATTCCCCATCCGGATGTGGATCTTGAGATCGGCTCCGGCTCCCACGCCGAGCAGGTCGGCAAGACCATGATCGCCTTTGAAAAGGTCGTCCGGAACCATAAACCCGACTGGATCGTCGTGGTGGGCGATGTCAACGCAACCTGCGCCTGCTCAATCACCGCGAAAAAAGAGCACATCCAGCTCGCTCATATTGAATCGGGCCTCCGCTCCTTCGATCTGGATATGCCGGAGGAAATCAACCGCATGGTGACTGACCGCCTGTCGGATCTGCTGTTCACCACGGATGAACTGGCCGATGCCAATCTCCTCAAGGAAGGCGTTCCCGCCCACCGGATCAAGCGGGTCGGCAACATCATGATCGATTCGCTCGAGGAACACCGCCTCACCGCCGCCTCACTCCATCCCGACCAGTTCTGCGCCGCCCAGGCCATCCCCGGTGCCCTGCATCCCAATCCCCCCCTGAGAGACAACCGTTATTCCGTCATCACCCTGCACCGTCCCTCGAATGTCGACGACAAGGACATCCTGGGAGAGCTCGTCGCCTTCCTGACCACCGATGTGGCACCCGTCCTGCCGCTAATCTGGCCGCTTCATCCCCGTACCCGCAAACAACTTGAAGGGTTCGGGTTCTGGGAAACGCTCCGGAACTGTCCCGGCGTGATCCTGACCCAACCCCTCGGGTACCATGAGATGCTCCGACTGACTCTAGGCGCCAAGGTCATGTTGACCGACAGCGGCGGGCTTCAGGAGGAATGCTGCGTGCTGGGAACACCCTGTCTGACCCTCCGGAAAAATACTGAACGCCCCGTCACCCTGCGCGAACACGGCGGGGCCAGTATCCTGGTCGGAAACGACATCGGAACCATCCGACAGGAGTTCCGTCTGGCCGCCACCCTGCCGCGCGCCCAACACAGCCCACCCCTGTGGGATGGCCATACCGCCGAACGGATTGTTGCCTGTTTCAGGGAATTGAACTAGTCTGACACTCCATGAAAGTCTTTGTCACAGGTACCGCCGGTTTTATTGGAATGCACCTGGCCCAGAACCTTCTTGAAGAAGGCCACGAGGTTGTGGGCCTCGATAACTTCAATGATTACTACCCGGTTCAACTCAAGCGCGACCGGCAGGCCACACTCAACCGCCATCCCCGCTACACCGGGGTTGAGGGAGATTTGTGCGACACGGCCCTTCTGACCCGTCTTTTCAAGGAACACCGGTTTGACGTGGTCTGCAATCTCGCCGCCCAGGCCGGGGTGCGCTACTCCCTCACCAATCCGTTTGTCTACCAGAAGTCCAACCTGGAAGGATTCTTGAACATCCTGGAAGCCTGCCGGCATGCCAAAACCCCGCGCCTCGTTTATGCCTCCAGTTCCAGCGTCTATGGGGGCAACACCAAACTCCCCTTCAGCGAAAGCGATCCCGTTGACCATCCCGTGAGCCTCTATGCCGCCACAAAGAAGGCCAACGAACTCATGGCCCACACCTATACGCACCTTTATGGACTGCAAACTGTGGGGCTCCGTTTTTTCACCGTCTACGGCCCCTGGGGCCGCCCCGATATGGCAATGTGGATCTTCACCAAAACCATGCTCGAGGGAAAGCCGATCCCGGTCTTCAACCACGGGAAGATGCGCCGGGACTTCACCTTTGTGGACGATATTGTCGCCGGCGTGAAGGCCTCCTTGTTCCGCCCCGGCCTGAATCCCTATGAAGTGATCAACCTCGGTAACCATAACGCCGAAAATCTCATGGACATGATCGGAATCCTGGCATCCAACCTGGGCGTAAATCCCAAAATGGAACTCCTCCCCATACAGCCGGGCGATGTCGAAGCCACCTACGCGGACATCTCACTGGCCCAGGCCAAGTTGGGATTCAAGCCCACCACCTCCATTGCACAGGGGATTCCCCGGTTTCTGGCCTGGTACAAGGAATATCATCTCAAATAGGGTGGCGTGATCATGGCCGAAAAAATCACGAGTCTTGCGGAACGGATTTTGACCCACGACCCTCTTTCCGCCGAAACCGTGCTCGCGGAAATCAAAGCGCCTGCGGCCGCTCGGGAAGCCCTCGTTCAACTGGCGCTGGCCATGACGCAACGCCCCATCCCTCTGTTCCGGGCGCGTGTCCTTCGCTTGGCAGAAGCCATTACCGAAAAAAATCGGATCCCTCCCTCGTTCTGCAGGAAGACCCTGGGGTTGGCCACTCCTGCCGCCATGCGGCAGGCCGCCTTCGACGCGGTGGCTGAATCCGTGGCCCAGTCCACCGAAGTTCCCCGCCATCCCAAACCGGCAGCCATTCTTCACGACCAGGTTGTCTGGGTGACCACCCCTGTCCGAATGGATTTTGCGGGGGGCTGGTCCGACACCCCTCCTATCAGCACCGAGCTCGGGGGCTGCGTAGTGAATGCGGCCATTACCCTGAACGGCCAGTATCCGGTGCAGGTTATGGCCAAACTCAACCAGGAAGGGGTCATCCGCCTCTCCAGCATTGACCTCAGTCAACGCATTACCCTGAGCTCCACGGCCGAACTGCTCGACCACGATAATCCCCAGCACTGGGCAGCCTTGCCGAAGGCGGCGCTGGTGTTGGCCGGCATCGGTCCCAGCATCCCTGGGGTGCCACTCAAGAAATGGCTCAATGTTCTGGGAGGCGGCCTCGATCTGACGATTTTCTCCGCCCTTCCCAAGGGATCCGGCATGGGAACCAGTTCCATCCTCGGGGCGGCCGTACTCGCCTGCCTGGGTCGCGTTCTCGGCGAGCCGTTCTCCCCAGACCGCTTGATCACGCTGGCCAGCATCCTGGAACAACGCATGTGCACCGGCGGCGGCTGGCAGGATCAGATCGGCGGCATCATCCCCGGCGTCAAGTTGATCCGGACCAAACCCGGAGTCGATCAATCCACCTCCCTGAGTTGGTCTGTTTTTGATCTCCGCCCCGGAAGCGCCCTTCGGGAACGAACCCTTCTCTACTTCACCGGCCAGAAGCGCATGGCCCGGAACATCCTCCATAATGTTGTCCGCCGGTACCTGGCCCGGGATCCCCTGATCCTGAAAACCGTGAATGAACTCAAGGACACCGCGCTGGACATGAAGGCCAATCTGGACGCCCAGGATGTCGACGGATTTGCGCGGGGTATTGAGCGGTACTGGACCCTTAAAAAGCAAATTGACCCCGGCGCCACGAATCCACAAATTGAGTCGTTGTTGAAGAGCGTTTCACGGTGGACCGAGGGACGTTTGTTGCCGGGGGCGGGAGGGGGCGGATTTATCCTGCTGATCGCCCGAAACGCCGGGGCCGCTCAGAAAATCAGGCGTTATTTGACAGCCCACCCCCCCAACGCGCTCGCGCGTTTCTTTGATTTTGATGTGGATCAAACTGGATTGAAAGTCACCGTTTTATAAGGAGCCGTTCATGAATTATCAGGAAAAACTCATTGGAAAATTGAACCGCAAGTCGGCGGTGATCGGAATTGTCGGGCTGGGTTATGTGGGGTTGCCCCTCGTCATCCGCTTTATCGAGGAGGGCTTCCACGTTCTGGGAATTGATATTGATGACGCCAAGGTCAAAAAGCTCAACGCCGGAAAAAGCTACATCGAGCACATTCCCGCCCCGGCCATACGCCGGTGCGTGAAGGCGGGCTTCAAAGCCACCACGAATTTTGCCGAGGCTCGCAAGGCCGATGCGCTCATCATCTGCGTCCCCACCCCCCTGGATGAACATCGTGAACCCGACCTGAGCTATGTGATCGGCACCGTGGAGTCCCTGATTCCGAATATCCGGGCGGGCCAGATCATGTCGCTTGAAAGCACAACCTATCCCGGGACAACGGACGAAGAACTGCTGCCTCGGATCCAGCGCCGCGGCTTCACGGTGGGAAAAGACTACTTCCTGGTCTTCTCGCCCGAACGCGAGGATCCCGGGAACAAGTCCTTCAACACACGCACCATCCCGAAGGTCTGCGGCGGCGACACCCCGGCCTGCCAGGCGGTTGGGGAAAGCCTCTACAGTCAGGTGATTGACCGGGTCGTTCCCGTTGGCTCTACCCGCGTGGCGGAAATGACCAAGTTGCTCGAAAACATCCACCGCTCCGTGAACATCGGACTGGTGAATGAAATGAAAATCGTGGCCGACAGCATGGGCATCGACATCCATGAGGTTATTGCCGCCGCCTCGACCAAGCCGTTCGGGTTTGTCCCCTATCAGCCCGGCCCCGGACTGGGCGGTCACTGCATTCCGATCGACCCCTTCTATCTCACCTGGAAAGCCCGGGAATACGGGGTTCATACCCGTTTCATCGAGCTGGCGGGCGAGGTGAACAGCGGCATGCCGGAATGGGTCATCAACAAGGTGGCGGAGGCCCTGAACGAGCGCGGTAAATCCGTGAAGGGTAGCAAAATTCTGGTTCTGGGTATTTCGTACAAAAAGGATGTGGACGATCCTCGTGAGTCGCCCTCCATGATCCTGCTGGAGAAGTTGCGCAAGCGGGGTGCCAAATTTGCCTACTCGGATCCCTACTTCCCCTCGTTCCCCAAAATGCGGGAACATCATTTCGTTTTGAAAAGCGTGCCGCTGACTCCGCGCAACATCGCCTCGTTCGATTGCATCCTGCTGTCCACAAACCATACCGCCTTCGACTACAAGCGGCTGAAGAAGCATGCGAAACTGATCGTGGACACCCGGGGAATCTATCTGAAGCCTGCGAAAAATATCGTCAAGGCGTAGGGAATCGGCAGGTCTTTCAGACCATCGTCATGACCATGGCGGCCAGAACCCCCATCACCACCCCGGCCGTGAATCCGATGAGACAGGTTCGAACCCGGGGCGGACGGGGATGAAGGTGGCGAAGGGTTAAAAAACCGACCAATACGGCAATGACAAACGCCGTGGGAATGGAACCGGCCAATCCGGCCAGGCTGGTGGAACACAGGGCCGTGCAGCCCGCCTTGATGGGCGGCAGATCATATCCATTTGCCTCGCCGTAAAACAGGCGTCCCATGCCCGTCCCCATCAGCATTCCGCCCATGATTCCGATCATGAAGGTGCAAATGGACAACAGAACATTCCGCCGGGCGAGCCACCCGGTGACCGAGCCCGCAACGGCCCCAGCCAACATCGAGGCGAGAATTGTTAATTCCGCCAACGGGATACCTCTTGCACTCGGATCTACCATAGTCACTGTCCTTCGCCCACTCCGGCGGGCGCCACCGATCTTCTATACCCCCCCTTATGAGGGAATACTGGGGCTAAAGTCAAGTCGTCCATGTTTACAGGTGTTTCGTGAAAATGGCGGAGAGGGTGGGATTTGAACCCACGGGACAAATCCCGGCTATAAAACCACGTATTTCCTTGGAAATTGAACATCTAAAACGTCGTTGACACAGGCAAACGTTATCCATAACGTTATCCATAGAAACGAGGATAACGCTATGCCAAGCATTCACAAACGAGACGGACGGCCTTACTGGTACGCGGCGTTCTATACCGCGGACGGGACGCGTGCGCTTAAGTCAACCGGCACCCATGATCGGAAGGAGGCCATGCGCCTCTGCCTCGAATGGGCCGCCACCGCCAAGGAGGGCCGGGAGGGGCGCCTGTCCGAATACCGGGCGCGTAAGGTCATTGCCGACATCTTCGCGCGCGCTAATCGTGAATCTATGCCGTCCGGGACCGTCCGCGAGTATCTTGACAGCTGGCTTGCCAAAAAAGATCTGGAGATCGCCGAAAGCTCCATGGTTCAGTACCGCCTGGCCGTCAACTCGCTGCTGGATCATCTGAAAGTCAAAAGCGATAAGCCCATCGAGAGTATCACCGCGCGTGATGTGTCCGCCTTCAGGGATACGCTGGCCCGGCGTTCATCCGCCGCGACGGTCAACAAGGCGATGAAGATCCTGGGCTCTGCATGGCGACAGGCCCGCAAGGATGGCCTGCTTGACGATGTGGTCTTCTCACGGGTCGACCGGGTGAAGGGCACGGAATCGAAACGCCGCCCCTTTACCATGTCTGAACTGGGCCGCATTCTGGCTGTTTGCGACAGGGAATGGCGCGGGATGGTCTTGTTCGGTTACTACACGGGCGCGCGCTTGTTTGATCTGGCCCGCATGACCTGGGCCAATATCGATCTGGAGACGGCTGAGGTGCACTTCACCATGCAAAAGACGGGGGCGCCCATGAATATCCCGCTAGCCCAACCTTTGCGTGACTACCTGATTGAACTGCCGTCAAGCGATGATCCCTCAGCCCCTCTGTTCCCGAACGCCTACGCTGTTAACCGTACCGGAACCCTTTCGAACCGTTTTTACGACATCATGCACTCGGCTGGGATCGTGGCCCTTCGTGAACACCAGAAAGAAAAAGACGGACGGCGCGCCAAGCGCAATATATCGGCTGTATCGTTTCACAGCCTGCGGCACACGGCCGCCAGTGCCCTCCGAAACCATGGCGTTACCGATGTTGTCGCCATGGCAATTCTGGGGCATGAATCCCCGGCCGTCGCCCAGCGTTACACGAAGATCGATTCCTCCACCCTGCGACGTGCCGTTGACGCTCTACCGGCAATCGTGGTGCCAATCGGAGAGACTGACAGCGGCAAAAACAAAGCAAGAACTGGAAAGAAATGACTATGAGACAACTCTCACCCGACGAACTGGCCACGCTCCTCGTGAAGGAGAAATTACTGCCCTTGGATAAGGAGTTCTGCCTTGCCGAAGCCGACGATCCTGGGTGGGCGCTGGGCATGATCC
>CAIZMS010000110.1 GCA_903934155.1 uncultured bacterium
CCGGCATAAACCCCGTCGACCGACAGCCAGATGTCGAACTGGTCCGAGACGGTCAACGAATTGTGCTGGGTCCCTTCCACCTTGAGGGCGTAGATGCCCTGGGACGGCACGTTCAAGACGTAATCGACATAGCCGCACCGTGTCCGGGAATAAATGGCGTTCCCTTCAATGGTCCAGGTCCCCACCCAATTCGTCGTGTCGCTCCCCATCACGCTGACGATGTCCGTGATCGTAATGTCATTGGTCGCCGACCCATCGAAGTCGGCGGTCAGGGGATCGGACATGGCCATGAAATACTCCAGGTAGTCGTTGGCCCCATCCGAATCCGTGTCGGGATTGAAGGGATCGGTTCCAGCCAGGTATTCGTAACAATTCAACAGCCCGTCCTCGTCCGGATCGTACTGGCCATCCGCATAGAAGTTGGGGTTCAGGCCATTGTCCACTTCCCATTTGTCGGGAATCCCATCCCCATCCGAATCCGCCAAAAGCGGGTTCGTCCTGTAATCATGAACTTCCTCGCCATCCAGCAGCCCATCGGCATCAGTGTCCGCATTCAGGTGGTCCGTTTCATTGACGTACTCTTCGTAATTGATCAAGCCATCCGAATCGGGGTCTTCCACCCCGTCCGATCCCTGGTTGGGGTCCATCCCGTGCGCCGCTTCCCACCCGTCGGGAATCCGGTCCCCATCCGAGTCGCCGTGTGCGGGGTCGGTGTGGTAGGTCAGGACTTCCTCCAGATCGGACAACCCGTCCCCATCGCTGTCGGCCCGTTCCGGGTCCGTCCCGTACAGGGACTCCGTGAAGTTGTCGAACCCATCCGAATCCCCGTCCAACACGGCTTCCTCAAGGGTCAGGACGTCGTTGGACGGCAAGGCCGAGCGATACACCCGGATCTCATCCAACAATCCCTTGAAATAACCCTCCGCCGTCCCGCCCCCGGAGCCCATCCGCAGGCCTGTTGCCGTCGAATAGTCCATCCCACCCGCATAAGAACCGGATCGCAAGAGGGTCCCATTGGCGAAAAGGGACATGCCGCTTCCATTATAGGTCGCCACGACCCGATACCACTTGCCTGTCGCAATGAACCCATCGGCGGTCGCCACTTGGCCCGTTGATCCACCATTGGCGAGTTCGAACACCAAGGCGTTCTTCGAGGTCTTGTACAAGCGATACCCGTACCCCGAACCGGTGTCCTTTTGGGCCAGGAAGATCATCGTCCCCTCGGGGGCAGACCCGCCGACCGTGTTCCCGAAAAGGTCGCTCAGGTTGATGAAAGTCGCCAGGGTCAATGCGGAGGCGGGCTTGTAGAGGGCCGAGTTGGCGATGCTGAGGTAATCGTCGTCCCCATCGAACAGCCGGGCGTTGGCGAGCAGCCCGTCCTGTATGGCGGCCCCACTGGCCGTTCCGTCATGCGGGGTCGGTGAACTGTCGCGCACGGTGACGCCGTTGGTCTCATCCAGCTTCCAGTAGCCCGCCAGCGTCCCCGCCGGAAGGTTCGTGGGGTTGCGGCCATAGACCAGCTCCCAGAGGTCGGATAGCCCGTCGAAATCGCTGTCCGGCTGGCGGGGGTCGGTCCCATAGACCATGATTTCCTGCCAGTCGGTAAGCCCGTCGAAGTCGCTGTCGGCCTCATAGGGGTCGCTCCCGTAGGCGATCTCCTGGGCATCCGTCAACCCATCGCCATCCCCGTCGGCAAGGCGGGGATCGGTCCCGGCATCCGCCTCCTGAACATTCGAGAGGCCGTCATTGTCCGTATCCTCGATCCCATCGTTGACATGGCTGACTTCCGTAGAGGCATAAGCCCGGTTAAGGACCAGGACATCGTCGAGGTCGCCCTTGAACCATCCATCAGCGCTCAATCCGCCGTGCCCCAGCAGAAGCCCCGTGTCCGCCGCATAATCCAAGGCCAGGGAACATTCGGCGCTTCCGGCATTTTGCCCATTCACGTATACCACCGCCTGGGTCCCATCATAGGTGCAGACGATGTGATACCATTTGCCAGTCGTGACCAGCCCGTCAGCCGTCATTACCTGTGAAGTTGCCCCGGCAGTCGCCATCTCAAAAATCAACCCTTGCCGGGATGTCTTGGAGACGGCGTAGGCAAATCCGGTGCCGCCGTTCTTCTGGGCCAGCAAAACCATGGTGCCGTCCACGGCGGTGCCTGAGACCTGGTTCCCGAAAAGCCCCGAGAACCGGGCGGCCAAGCTCACCGTCAATACGGAGGGCTTATAGGATGCTGAATTGGCGATCACGACCTCATCGTTGACCCCATCAAACCGCAACGCATAGCCGGACGCTCCGCTGAT
Source organism: uncultured bacterium (assembly GCA_903934155.1). Lineage (GTDB taxonomy): Bacteria > Verrucomicrobiota > Kiritimatiellia > CAIKKV01 > CAITUY01 > JAABPW01. The sequence goes on from CAIZMS010000110.1 coordinate 2,307, forward strand.
CCGGGCCGCACCGGTGATGTTTCCAACGTTCCCATTGGGCGAGGCGTCGAAAGCCTGGCTGCCGCTCAGCTCGTCCAGCTTCCACCAGCCCCCGACATCCGCCATCCTGATTCCCGTCGGGTTGAACCCCTGCTGGACTTCCCACCCATCCATCAAACCATCGAAGTCCGTATCGGTCAGAAGCGGGTTGGTCAGGTGGGTGTTGACCTCGGCCCCGTCCGACAGCCCGTCCCCATCCGTGTCCGCCCGGGCCGGATCGGTTCCATAAATATTGACCTCGGCGGCGTCTGTCAACCCATCCCCGTCCGTATCCAACATCGTGTCGGAGGTCCCCAGTTGGCTCTCCTGGTCGGCATCCAAGTTGTCATGGTCCCGGTCGACATAAAAGAGGTTGGTGTAGACGGTGACTTCCCCGGATTCCCGCCGGAGCGAGATGCCCTCGGCGGAGGGATAATTCTCCAAGGGGATCTCCCAAAGGCCCGTTGCGGCCTGGTCGGCTCCGCTGAGCAGGTTGCCGAACACATTGGTGGCAACCACTTCGCTATCCGCATTCAGCAAATCCATGTAGAGCGCTGCGTTCGAATGGTCGAAGAACGCCATGGCCATCATGAGGTCGTTGGTCAGGAGGGATCGGTCGACAAGCATCTCCAAGCTGCACGCCTCGTTGTTTTCCGATGCCGTCACATGCCAGGAAGTCGGGGGGTCAAGCAGCCATTCCCCCCCCTGCATGAAGGCCCCCAGCCACCACGCCGGGGCGGCATACCAGTAATTGCTGCCTTGGGTGAAGTCAGGGTCACCCCAGTTGACATAGGCCCGGCTGACCGGGTTGCTGTCCACGCCGTCCGCCCACCCGTCGCGATCCGTGTCGGCAAAAAACGGGTCGGTCCCCAAGACCGATTCCTGAAGGTTCGTCACGGCATCGGCATCGTTATCGAAGGCCGCATCCGCCGAACTTTCGGGGTCCAAGCCGAACAAGGTCTCATACCCGTCGCTCATCCCATCGTTGTCCGCATCGGAGGCCCACGTCCACACGCCAAACCCCAGCCCCACGGCCAGGAGCGTCACCCAAAAAAGGACCCACGGCCTGCCATGGTTCCGCCGCCAATAGGTTTTGATTTTGTCGGTCATGAGACCTCCTTCCCTTCGCAAGAATTAGGGGTTGGGGTTGTTGGTCGTCATTACCCGGAAGCCCACGCTGTTCATTGCATCGCCGGGCTTGAACCCGATCCGATTGTCAGCCCTCAGGTCCATCGGCAAGTTCCCATAGCCCCCCCCTCGGGCGGCATGGGGGTCTGTTGCGGGACTCGACCCGGACGATTGGTAGAAATCCTGGCACCATTCCCAGACGTTGCCGGCGGCATCCTTCAATCCATAGGGGGAGGTGGTGGCGTAAGCACCCACCGGGCAGGTGGCCACGCCATTGGTCTCGTAAGAATCCCCGCTCCCCAGATAATTCGCATCGGCTGCATTCAAGGCGTTCGATCCCGTCCCGTAAGCTTTATAGGAGGAGGCATTCTTGTCCCAAGCTGCGGCCTTCTGCCATTCCTGTTCGGACGGCAACCGATACCCGGAATTCCCGAGCACCGCAGTCCAGCCGTTGGTCGGCTCATAGATGGAACTCAAGCTGCTGCGCCCGCTGCGCCAATTGCAAAAGGCGGCGGCCCCAATCCACGTGACATAGGTCACCGGATGCTCGCCCCGACCGGTTACCGCGGTGAAGCGGCTTCCCAGAACGCCCGCCGGGTTGTATTGGATATCCGCCCGGGATTCGGCGGTCTGGGTCAGGGCATACAATTCCGAGGTTCCCACCCGCCGAGCCTCGCCGCTTGTCACCTCGACCGTCCCGTGCAGCTCAGCCGAATTCAGGAAACCCGCGTAGATCGTCGCCGACACCTCGTCCCGGCCGATCCAGAAACTGGCAGAGACCCCCCCGCCATCCGCGCCGGGGACCGACATCAGGCTCCCGAAGTCCAACCCATCGCCGGCCTCATAGGCCCCCATGTCGACCCGATAATCGTCGAAGATGCGGGGATTGCCCTCGATGTCGGTCGCCCCGGCCATCCATCCCTGGTTGGTGCCGGTATTGATGGAGGGCGAGCCGGAAAGGAGCCGGTAATTCCCCGCCACGAAATTGGTCGGGCCGTACCCATAGCCGCCGGACACGAACATCGGCGAGGTGGTGATGGTGTTCATGGCACCGCTCGGCAAGGGGAACGTGCAACTATTGCTGCACAGCCCGCCGCTCACGTTCGCCACCGCCGCGCCCCAGGAAATGCTGGGGTTGTTGCTCCAGACGATGCAATTGATGATCCTCGTCCCCGAGTCCGCGTAAATCCCGCTCCCGACGACCACCGTGGAATTCCCGACGACGGTGCAGTTCTCCAATGCCGCGCCGCCCCTCAAGCGGACGCCGCCCGAGTTGTTGGCCGATGAATTCCCCGTGATCAGGCAATTCCGCACCGTTGAAACCGTGCTGACGTAAATGCCGCCCCCTTCGCCGGACGCCGTCACCTTGTTCCGGCTGATCACACACCGGAGGACCGTCCCCCCGCTCACGTAGAGCCCGCCCCCCGAGCTAACCACCGAATTGCTGATGATCGTCGAATCCTGAATGGTGCCGCCCCCATCCAGGAAAGCGCCGGCCCCGGAATAGACCGCCGAGTTTTCGATAAGGGTGCAATTCTTGGCCGTCCCCCCCTGATAGCAATACAAGCCGCCCCCGGAAGCGTTGACGGTGCCCAAGGTCCGATTTTGGGAGATGGTGCAGTTCTCGACCGTCCCCCCCTGGTAGCAGAAGACGCCGCCCGCCTTGTTGTATTGCCCCGTGGCCACGTTGCCGACCACGACGCAGTCTTTCAGAAGCCCGCCGGTCATGTAGACGCCGCCGCCCTTGTTGGCTTCGGAGGTGATGAAGCCTGACGTGCCGTAAACATACCCGTTGGTGATCGTGAAGCCCTCGACCACTGCGTTCGTGTGCTTGATGGTGAACCCCCGAACGGCCCCGTTCCCGTCCACCAGGGTCACCGCCGCCCCGTTCACGCTCCGAACCGTAATCCCATTGGTGATCGTCACCGAGTTCGTGAGCACGTAGGTCCCGTTCGAGACCAACACCGTGTCGCCCGCCGAAGAGGCCGTCACCGCCAGTTGGATTTTCCGGGACGCGTTGTCCCAGGAAGCGTAAGGGGCTATTTCCAGGCCGTTCGGCGAGACATAGCGCGTGGCGGCCGGGCTGATGGTTCCGGCGAGGATGGGGATCGATAGGGCCATCCAAAACCCGACGTTCCGATTCAATGATTTGGTTGTCTGTCTCATCATATACCTCTCTCTCGAACTCCACGGGTGTTCCGCTTGATGTTTTC
>CAIZMS010000111.1 GCA_903934155.1 uncultured bacterium
GAGCCCGGATGAGGTGGCGGCGGATCCGGAACGGAATCCGGTCATCACGGTCTCCGGGTATTATCACTTTTCCTTTACTCCGCCGCAACGGAAGGCCTTTCGGAAATTCATGCTGTCGGGAGGGACGATGGTGTTTGATGTCGGATTGGGATCGAAGCCCTTTTACGATTCAGCCCGGCGCGAACTGCGAATCATCTTTAGGGATTTTCCGCTACATCGTCTGGACCCGGCGCATCCGGTGTTTTCATCCTATTATGATTTGGCGAAAGAGCGGTCGGGTAGCCTGCCGATGCTGGAAGGAATAACTGTCCGTTGCCGCACCGTGGCGCTGGTGTCGCGGGGCGGGCTGCTGGCCGGACATCGTTCCGAGGAGTCGGTTCGGCTGGGTGTCAATGTGGCGTCCTATGTGATTGCCTGGCGGGGCTGGGTGAAGCCGGAGCGGATTCCTGCCGTGGAGATTCAGGATTCAAAAAAAGCTTATTTTGATCGGTTGCGCATCGGGCAGGTGAGGGTTGGGGGCGATTGGAAACCCCGGCCTTTTGCGTTGCCGATGTTGTTGCAGACCTTCAGCCGGAAGACCTCTGTTCCGGTCCAATCTGTGATCCGGGAAGTGCGCCTGACGGATCCCGGCCTGTTTGATCTACCGTTCCTCTACCTGTCCGGTCATGAGGGGTTTCGGCTGACAAAAGTCGAGCTTAACGCGTTAAGCAAGTACTTGGAGAGCGGTGGATTCCTGTTTGCCGAGGCGTGTTGCGGGCGGAGCGATTTCGATCAGGCGTTCAGGGTGGAGTTACAGCGGGTTTTGCCGGATTCCCCGTTGGCGCCGGTGTCGCCGGATGACAGCCTATTCACCGAGCCCAATCGGGTCAAAAGGATGACTGTTACCCCCCTGCTTTCCGGCCGGTTGGGCCGGTCGGTGATTGAGCCGCGGTTGGAGGGGGTGAAACTGCATGGACATTATGCGGTGGTTTACAGCCCCTATGGCATGGCCGGGTGCTGGGAGATGTCGCAGAATCCCTATGCCCTGGGCTACAACGACAGCGAGGCGATCCGGCTGGGGCAGAATATCCTGATGTATGCCGTGATGTATTGAGTTTTAATCCAGCCGTTCAACGCAGGCTCCCCGGCAGGTGCCGGGGAAGCCCGCCCTACAAAGCGCAACGCAGTTACGAAAGTGCAATAAATGTCCGCTTTTTCCGATTGCCCGGAGAGTGTCGGATGGGGCAGTCTGGCGCATGGTGAATCAATTCAAAAAAGGGAGATCAGGGTGACACGTTTATACAGGGACTCGTTGTGTGCGGGGATCTGTGCGGTGGTAATGGCGGTTGCAGGGATGGTGCAGGCGGGTTCGACAGGCTCACCGCAGGCGGGTTCGACAGGCTCTCCGCAGGCGGGTTCGACAGGCTCACCGCAGGCGGGTTCGACAGGCTCACCGCAGGCGGCGGGTGACCTGACGCTTTGGTATGGGCAGCCGGCACGGTCTGCCTTAAACGAGGGGCTGCCGATCGGCAACGGCAAGTTCGGCGGGTTGATCTGCGGTGACGCCAGGCTTGAGCGGGTGGTGCTCAACGAGATCAGTTTGTGGACCGGGGATGAGAAAACGGCCGATGGCAGTTACGGGAAGATGGGTGCCTATCAGATGCTGGGCGAGCTGTTCCTCGCCACGGGTGCCAAGAACACCAATACTTCGGCGTTGGTTTCGAACTACCGCCGGGCGCTGGATCTGGCCACAGCCCTTCATGCGGTGACCTACACATCGGGCGGTGTGACCTACCGCCGCGAGAGTTTCGCCTCCCATGCCGACGGAGTCATGGTCATGCGGTTGACGGCGGATAAGTCCGGCTCATGCAGCGGCACAGTCTGGTTGAAGAGCGCTCACCCGGCGAAGGTGAAGGTCGAAAAAAACACCATGGAATTCGAAGGTGCCCTGATCAACGGGCTCAAGTATCTGACCCGTGTGGTGGTGCTGGTCGAGGGCGGTTCGGTAGCGCCGGAGAGGGTGGCGACCGAGACGTGTGGTGTTCGCTATGAGAATTGCGACTCGGTCACCCTAGTGGTGGCGGCAGGTACGGATTACAGTTTTGACTATTCCCGCAACTATCGGGGCGAGGATCCTCGGTTCGGCGTCGAGCAACGTCTGGCCGCAGCCTCGTCCAAGCCGTACGAGACCTTGAAGCAGGTGCATGTCGCCGATTTCCAGTCGCTCTTCAATCGCGTGGAACTTGAAGTCGGCGCGACGCCGGCTGACCGGTTGGCCCTCCCGACCAATCAGCGTGCGGCGCTCCAGACGAAACAGGGAGGGGACCCGGATCTCGAGGAGTTGATTTTCCAATACGGGCGCTACCTGATGATCAGTTGCTCGCGGGCGGGCGGGTTGCCGGCAAATCTCCAGGGTTTGTGGAACGAAAGCAACAATCCGCCATGGCACAGCGACTACCATGCGAATATCAACATCCAGATGAACTACTGGCTGGCCGAACCAGCGAATTTGGCGGAATGCCACACGACGCTGTTTGATTTGATCACCAGTCAGTTGGAGCCGTGGCGCAAGGCGACAGCCCGGGACAAGGGATTTGTCCTGGCGTCGGGTAAATCTGGCGGCTGGGCAGTTCGAACCTCGCATGGGATCCATGGCGATATGGGGTGGCAGTGGGATAAAACGGCCAATGCCTGGTACTGCCAGCACTTCTGGTGGCATTATGTCTACAGTGGAGACAAGGAGTGGTTGAAAAAAGTGGCCTACCCGGTGATGAAGGAAGTCTGTGAGTTCTGGGAAGCCCGGATTAAGACACTGCCGGATGGCACGCTGGTGGTGCCCAATGGCTGGTCCCCCGAGCAGGGGCCGCTGGAAGATGGGGTCAGCTACTCCCAGGAAATCGCATGGGACCTGTTTAATAATTATGTAGCCGCAAGCCAGGCGCTTGATGTTGACGCGGATTACCGCGCGAAGATCGCGGCGATGCGCGACAAGTTGCTGGTCCCGAAGATCGGAAAGTGGGGTCAGTTGCAGGAATGGATGACGGATCGCGACGATCCGAATAACCATCACCGCCACACATCCCACCTATTCGGCGTATTTCCCGGCGAGCAGTTCAGTGTGGCGAAGACGCCTGCTTTGGCCAAGGCGGCGAAGGTATCGCTGGATGCGCGTGGGGCGGAGGGCGATGTGCGCGAGTGGTCCTATGCCTGGCGGACGGCCCTGTATGCGCGGATGCACGATGGGGAGAGTGCGCATTTCATGTTCCAGAAGTTGTTCGGCACGGTCTGCGTGAACCTGTTTGGTAATCATCCGCCGATGCAGATGGACGGCAATTTTGGCATCACGGCCGGGGTGTGCGAGATGCTGATGCAGTCCTACGCCGGCGAGATCGCCCTCATTCCGGCGATTCCGGCGGTGTGGTCAACCGGGAGTGTGAAGGGGCTCCGTGCCCGTGGCGGGTTCACCGCGGATATCGAGTGGAAGGATGGCAAGGTGACGCGGGCGAAGATCAGCAGTACGGGGGGCACAGCCTGCAAAGTGAGGGCGGGCGACAAGACCACCGAGTTCTCCCTGAAACCCGGTCAATCCATCACTGTGAACGGCGAGTTAAAAACACTGTAGGAAAACCTATGTTGAGCCGCTGGAAGGGGAGTCCCGGTGTCCGCATCACCGGTAGCCTCGGGGCTTTCTGGTGGGGTTTTCCCTAATCCTGCTTTATCCCATCACCCGCGAGCGTGATTATGCCACCCGCGCCCTGCTTGATACCCGGGCGGGACAGAAAGAAACGGTCTAAATTACGAATAGGCATTGTCTGGGTTACATTTTTTGGTATGTTTTCAGCTTCATTGTTCGAAGGCCTGCGACGAGGATCGGAATAGGGAGGCATTGGTCATGAACTTTATTGCCTATGGGCTGTGTTTGCTTTTGTTTCTGGCGACGACGGTGATGTCGAAGCCGAAGGATGCCGGGAACGACAAGGAATGGAATGCCACACCGAACGATGTGAACAATCTCCTGAAGAGTATGAAGGAGATGATCAATGTCAGTTACAAGACCGAGGTTGCGTCGCTTGATCAGATTGACGCGGATCCTTCCAAAAATCCCATCCTGTACCGATCCGGCCATTACAATTATTCCTACACCGATGAGCAACGGCAAAAACTCCGCGCCTATGCATTGTCGGGCGGCATGTTGATCTATAACACCGGCTTGGGTTCGGCTCCGTTTTATCGATCCACAGTCAAGGAGCTTGGGCTCATGTTTCCCGAGCAGCCGATTCAGCGGTTGACCTCGGATCATCCGATTTTTCATTCCTACTATGATCTGGATGTCGTCAAGTATTGTCCCGGTGTTCGAAAATCGGGGTTCATGGGCAACGAGCCCTGGTTTGACGGGGTGGAAATCAACTGCCGGGTGGTGGCTTTGGTTTCGCGGTGGTGTATGGCGGTGGGATGGGAAGACAAGGTGGAACCCCAGTTTCAGGCCTATGAGCCAGCCTCCGCCAAGAGACTCGGGGTAAACATATTCTCGTATTCCTCGGCTATGCGGGCGTGGGCCAAGAGTCAGGCGCAATCCATCAAGTTCGTGGATAAGCCGGAATCCGGCGCCGACAAGGTGGCGCTGGTGCAGGTGGTCTATGACGGCATCTGGAAGACCCGGCATGCGGGCTTGTCGGTGTTGATGCAGACGTTCAACAACAAGACGGAAGTGCCTGTGAAGTACGCGATCAAGGAGACCCGGCTCACGGATCCTGCCATTTTCAATTCGCCGTTGCTGTATCTGACCGGGCATGAATTTTTTACGTTGCGGAAGGGGGAGGCGGAGCAACTCAAGAAATATCTCGAGAACGGGGGGTTCCGGTTGGCCGAGGCGTGCTGCGGTCGTAAGGGGTTTGACTTGTCGTTCCGCCAGCTGATGGCGGCCGTATTTCCCGGCAATGCCCTGAAGGCCATTCCGTTAGGCAATGTGATTTACCGGACGCCGAACGATGTGCAAAAGGTGGGTGTGACCCCGGCGTTGCAGCAGGATATGGGGATGGCGGTGATTCCGCCGCGATTGGAGGGGATTGAGTTGAGCGGCCATGTGGCCGTTATCTACAGCCCCTTCGGGATGGCGGGTGGCTGGGAGATGTCGCAGAGTCCCTATGCGCGGGCCTATGACGACATCAGTTCCCAACGATTGGGGCAAAACATCCTGATGTATGCGGTGACACAATGATACGGGCAGGATTTCGCTGGAGTGTGCTGTGCCTTCTTATTTCGGTGGGCCTTGCTCAAGGTGCCGTCCCGAGTGGCAATGAAGTGGCTCGCGACCTGACGTTTGCCAAAACGGCATCGATGCGGAAGATGATTCTCGATGAGGCCCTGGGAAAACCGCATTTCTTCCGATACCTGCAAATTCTGGAAATGGAGTCGGGTGTGGAGCAGGGGTGTCCGGTTATCAACCTGACCACCTGCGAGCCAAGCTCCAAGATGTTCATCAAGTTCAAGGTGGTGAAAACGATTTCCCTCGGGAAACTGAAAGAGGCGCCCGAGTCCAAGGTGGGCGATGCCATTGCGGTCACGGGGAACATCCAGAGTGTGGATCCGGTGACGCGCGTCATGGTTGTGCATCCGGTGATCGTGAGGTACAAAGATCTTCTGGCCCGAAAAGGGGGCAAGGAAATGCTTCAGGAACGGGACTCCTCCGGAGTGGTGTATTCCTTTACGGGCGGCAAGGAGCCTGTGAACCTCTCCAAGCGCGATGAGGATCTTGTCCAGTATGAGGGAAAAATTCTTGCCGAGCGCGGCAAGGATGGCTGGGCCCGCTTCCTGTTGGATGAAATTGCCAAACGGGACAAGGCCGAGAAGGCGGCGCGAGCCAAGTTGGATATTTACAAAAAAGAGACGATTACAGAGGATTCTAAGGTTCCCGCGCAGAGTGTGATTACGGGCGATGAAGATTAAGTCGTAACGTCCATGGCAAAAACACCCAAACCCAAGAAAAATGAAGTCGCCAAGGCGCCCAAAGAGCTCCGAGGGGAGGGGATCAAGGCATTCCTCAACTCCGAGGAAATGCACAAGCTCAGCCGGATTGTGCTGATGTCCCGCTATGTGGTTGAAGGAAACCTCTCGGGGGCACACCGGAGCCCCCTGAAGGGCGCCAGTTCGGAATTTGCCGATCACAAGGCCTATGGGGTGGGGGATGATCCCAAGCATATTGACTGGAAGGTGTTGAGCCGAACCGACCGTTATTACATCAAGCGTTACGAGGATGAAACCAACCTTCGGGTGTATATTATCCTGGATCGCAGCAACTCCATGGGGTACGGCAGTGCCGGCCTCCGGAAGTATGATTTCGCCTGCCGCCTGGCGGCCGCCCTGGGTTACGTGGTGGTCAAGGCCCGGGATTCCGTTGGATTGTTTGTGTATTCCGACAAGATTGACATGGAGGTGGAGCCGCGGAACTCGATCAACCACCTTCATAACATGCTCAAGCGGTTGCAGGGGATCGAGCCAGCGTCCACCACCAACACGGCGGAGACGCTCCATCAGATCGCTGCCTCGATCCACAAGCGTGCCCTGGTGGTCGTGATCTCAGATCTTCTGGACAACGAAAAGGAAGTCAATCTTGCGCTCGCCCATTTTCGGAAGCGGCTTCACGATGTGATCGTGTTCCACGTTCTCGATCCCGTCGAGGTTGACTTGTCGCTGAAGCAGGGCTTTGAGTTCGAGGACATGGAGACCGGGGAACTGCTTACCGTGGATCCCCGGGCCCTGGCGGCTGATTACCAGAAGGTGTTTGGGGAATTCCTGAAGCAATACCGGACAACCTGTGAGGGAATGAAGGTGGATTATCGCCTGGTTCAGACCGACCAATCCGTGGAGACCTATGTGAGGGCGTATCTGGAAGAGCGCCGGAGACAGCCGAAGTAGCGTTATGATTTCTTTCCTTAATCCCATATTCCTGGCGTTCGGGGGCGCTTTGCTCATTCCCCTGGTTCTGCACATGATCCAGTCGAGCCGTACGGTGCGCCTGCCGTTCAGC
>CAIZMS010000112.1 GCA_903934155.1 uncultured bacterium
AGGTGAAAGGGGTATTGCCGTCGCATGGGAGGCGGGGAGGATGAAATCAACCGGTGCCCCCCGCAAGCGTGAACGCAGGGATCGACGGGAAAGCAGAGGAAGAGGGGATCGGGAACTTCCCGCGCCTCTTCATGCTGACCACAGCGCGATATGATCGTAATCTGGTCAACTTGGAAACAGCGCAGGCAACGGCGCAGGGAACGGTGCGAGTGCGCTCAACCAGATCGAGCTCTTCGAGGCGGTCACGAGGTCGCCAGCCCCGGTTCCGCCCGAGACTTGAAAAGGCATGGGTGGGCATGGCTAGGCTTGGGGACGGTGTGATCTGCGGATCCTCGATCCGCCCGATGTCAGCGTGGATCGGGGCGGCGATGAAGGAGAATCTTGGGTGGTGGAACACCACGGAAATGGTCAATAATATTTTGTTGATTATGTACTTGACTGTTCGGAACATTTTTAATATATGTGGTCGTGATGAATGGGGTTACCTCTCCAACAGATCAGCGCGGTACTGCGAAACTGAGGATGATCCACGCCCGGCCGACTGAGCGGGTGCGGCAGTATTTGCATTCCGAGTTTGAGCGACCTGAAATGAGTGCGGGGACGCGGTTGCCACCGCTGCGCACACTGGCAGCGCATCTGGGGGTGGGGGTGACGACCGTTCAAAACGTGCTGCGTGACTTCACCCGGGAGGGGCGTATTCGCACCGAAGTGGGCAACGGCACATTCCTGATCTCGCCACAGGCGAACAAGTCGGGCGTGTTCAAGATCGCGTTGAACATGCACCTGGAGCAGGATGCGGCTCTCGATGGCTGGGGCCTGAACATCGGGGCCGGGATTTTGAGCGGGACTTTACGGGCGCGGCAGAGTCTTCATCTGATGTCGGTCTCCAAACAGATCGAGGAATCCGCCAACCTCCGGGAGGCGTTGCGGGAGCAGATTCCGCACACGGATGGTGTGATCCTGTTTCCCTTCGAGCGGACCTTCGGTCTGGATGCGGAGTACGAGCGAGCGGGCAAATTGGTCTTGCACGTGAATCCGCCTTCGGAGACTGCGACGATGAATTTCGTTTCGGCAGATTATTACGAGGCGAGCCGGCTGGTTGGCGAAACCTGGCGACAAACCGGGCGGCGTCGCATCCTGCTGGTGATTGCGCCGTCGTTGCGGGACTCGGTGTCGTCGCGGCTGCGGTATGCGGGGTTGGTCAACGGCTTGGGCGCAGCCGTGGGCGGAAGCATTGCGTTGAAGGTGTGGGAGACGACCGACTGGGGGTTTGAGCCGGTGGGGTATCGTGTGGGGCAACAAATTGTGGCCGACCGGGAGGGAATGCCGGATGCGGTCTATTGTTCCGGCGACCTTCTGGCGGTGGGGGTGATTCGGGCGCTGCGGGAGGGCGGCGTGAAGGTTCCCGAGCAGGTCAGCGTGATCGGGGGCACGGGTGCGCCATTGATGCATTCGCCGTGTCCTCAACTGACGCGCACGCGTCAGCCCTGTGAGCAGATTGGGGAGGAATTGGTGGCGATGCTGTGCCGGCGCATTGAAAGCAACGGCGCACCGGCGCCGGGGAAATATTTGCCATCGCCATTTGTCGGCGGGAGCACGACCCGCGCCGAGGAGAATGTCCTCCTGAAGGTGGATGCCGCCTCGGAGTTGTGAAAACGGGAAAAACATAAACAACCGAAAAAGAGCTGGGTTTAAAAAAGGAGAAGACCATGAAACAGTTCACACAAATCAATCGGTTCCTGCGGGTTGGGTGTCTGGCGGGGGTCCTCATGCTGCCACTGGTCGCCTACGCCCAATACACCGCCGACTCCAAGACCAACATCTACGATGGCACGGTGACCTACCCGAGCACCAACTGGGGCGGGAATTATATCGTCGGCAGCAACACCGCCTTTGATGTCTTGCTGGTGAATAGCGGCGGAGGGCTGACCAACGCCGCTGGGTATATCGGCTACGAGACCGCCGCCAGCAACAACCTGGCGGTGGTCAGTGGCAGCGGCGCGCTCTGGACCAACACGGGCACCTTCTTTTATGTGGGCAACAGCGGCGCCGGCACCCGGGTGATCATCACAAATGGCGGCCGGGTGGTGTACGCCGGCGGCGAGGTGGGAGCCGTTGCGGGCTCGATCAATAACGTGGTGTTGGTCAGCGATGCCAACTCGCTCTGGAGAAACACGGGAAACCTGAGAGTGGGCGACGCCGGCGCCGGCAACCAGTTGATCATCACAAATGGCGGCCAGGTGGTGAACGCCATCGGCACCGTGGGACAAGGTGCGGGCAATAACGTGGTACTGGTCAGCGGGAGCGGCTCGCTCTGGACCAACACGAGCGCAGTTTATGTGGGGAACCTCGCCGCCGGAACCGGAAACCGGTTGATCATCACGGATAGCGG
>CAIZMS010000113.1 GCA_903934155.1 uncultured bacterium
AACGGCTCGACATGCGCCGGGCAACTCACCGAGGTGCGCTGATATTCCACGCTGTCCTCCATCCATTTTGCGGCATAGGACATGATGGGGGGGATATCCGAGGGAAGTTTGGTGTAATCCACCTCGGCCAGGGGCAGGACGGTGAGCTTCCGTCCGCCAAGAATTCCCACATTGAACTCGCGGCCGGGCAGGAAATGTTGAGCCAGGGCGGGTTGGTGGTAGTGGTTGAGGATTTCCCGGACCTTTTCCCGGAGTTTCGTTTTGGTGGAAACCACCGAATCCCTCGACAATCCGATACCCGCGTGTTCGCGGCTGGGCTGCACAATCACCGGGAAATTCCACTTACACCGGTCCACATCTCCAATTCGTTCCAGGAGCTCCGTGTTGGGCGCCATAGGCACCCCGCCGCCCTGAAGGAGGCTGGCCGACATGTATTTGTAGCGACTGAGTCCCAGTGCCAGGGCGGGTGATCCCGTCATCGGAAATCCCATCATTTGAACGAGGGCGGCCACCCGCATTTCGTAGAGGGCGCCGTGAACCACATCGTCATACTGGTTGAAGACTACATCGGGGCGGAGTCGGCGTAATTTCCTCTGGAAAGCCAGCAGATCGTTGGCGAGCGGGACGATGGTGACCTTGTAGCCGACTTTTCGCATGACATGCGCCATGCGCCGGATCATTTTGCGAAGGTCATCGGTGCTGCCGGTATCCTCCGGTACTTCTGGCGATGCGGAAGCCCCCGCGTTATAGACCAGTGCCACATGATATCGTGTTGTCTGTTTCATACGTACTCCCGCTTGTCCGGCCCCGTGGGGCCTATTCATCCATCCCGTTTATCGGGCGAAGGTTGTCAGGCAGAATCGCCTGGCTTCCTGTCGGGCCCAATGGTCGGCTTTATGGATTTGTTCGAGATTGGGTTTGGCCAAGCTGGTGTGGCGGTTCATGACCGCTTCCACCGTGTGCCAGATGCCGGAAAAGGGGATGGCTCCAGCCAGGAATTCCTCGACGGCGATTTCATTGGCGGCATTGAGCACGCAAGGCATGGTGCCCCCGGTAATGGCTGCGCGCCGGGCAAGGCCGAGGCAGGGGAACCGCAACGGATCCGGAGGCGAAAAATGAAGCGAGCCCAGTGCGGCGAGATCAAGCTTGGGAAGGCCGCCATCCATCCGCTCGGGCCAGGTCAGCGCATGCTGGATGGCAAAACGCATGTCGGGTGGGCTGAGTTGCGCCAGGACGCTGCCATCCACAAATTCGACCAGGGAATGCACAATGCTTTCAGGATGGATGACAACATCAATACGATCATAGGGAATCCCGAACAGCCAGTGGGCCTCCATGATCTCAAGTCCCTTGTTCATGAGGGTGGCGGAGTCGACGGTCACTTTGCGGCCCATATTCCAGCGGGGATGCTTGAGGGCCTGGGCGGCGGTGACAGTGTCGAAATCCAGATCGTTCCGGTTGGCGAAGGGTCCTCCCGAGGCAGTGAGGATCAACCGCCGGATGGAGGAGGGGGGCTTTCCCTCGAGACATTGGAAGATGGCGCTGTGTTCACTGTCCACCGGAAGAAGCCGTGCCTTGTGCCGTGTGGCGCAATCCATCACCATCTGTCCGGCGGCCACCAGAACCTCCTTGGTGGCGATGGCGACATCGGTGCCCTGCCGGAGTGCGGCAAGCACAGGCTTCAGACCCGCCATGCCGACCAGCGCGCAGAGAACGATATCGGCGTCCTTTCGTGCCGCCAGAGCCTCGACTCCTTCCGGGCCGGAATGGAGTGTCGTTCCACGGGGCAGGAGGCCCTTTGCGGCCTCTGCATCGAGGGGATCCGCGACAGCCAGTTGCCGGACCTTGAATTCGGAAGCCTGTGCCAGAAGCCGCGCGGTATTCGTCCGGGAGGCCATCCCGATCACCTTCAGCTGGGAAGGGAGTGCGGCGACCACGCGCAGCGCGTTTTCGCCGATCGAACCAGTACTGCCCAGGATAATGATTTTCTTTTTCATGGGATCAGGTGACGTTCGCAAACCACCTCAAGTAGAAATACAAGGCCGGTGCCGCAAAGAGCAGACTGTCTAGAACATCCAGGATTCCGCCCATGCCCGGGAAGAGTCTCCCGGAATCCTTCAGTCCGGCCGATCGCTTGAGCAGCGATTCCACCAGGTCTCCGATGACTCCGATGGCTGCCAGAAAAGCCCCGAGAAACAGGGCATGCCCCCAGGTCAGGCTGAGGAGCCCGAATTCGGTTACCTCAAGGCCGGGGGTCGGGCTGCGCCAGAGCCAGTACAGGATCATGCTGGCCCCGATACCCGCAAAAAAACCGCCCGCCAGGCCTTCCCAGGTTTTCCCCGGGGAGATGCGCGGAAACATTTTGTGGCGCCCCACCAGGCTGCCCACAAAATAAGCCCCCATGTCGGAGGCCTTGACCACCAGCACCAGATACACGATCAGCGCCGTCGCGGTGGGGCTGAACGGGGCGTTCCAGGCGGTCGGGGTCCATCGGAAGCAGAGGTTCAGCATGAACATCAGCAGTAGGGGGACATACACCAGTCCGAGCATGGTGCAGGCAATCGTGGGGAGGGGTTGCGGATTGGTTTTTTGGGGAAACTGGCGGACGAAAATCATGAAGATCACGAGGGTGATGACAAGGGCGGGAAGTTCCCGCCAGGACTCCTGGGCCGTATTGCCCGCCAGGATGGTGATGTTCAGGCTCACATAGGAGGCCGCCAGAAGGGTCACCCCGGAAACGATGCCGATATTCCTGAAGGCGGGAATGCCGGCATTGCGCTGGATGCCATAGAATTCAACGAGCGCGAGCGCGGCCATTCCGGTCAGGACCAGTACGCCGACAATCGAGGGAAGCTTGAAAAGGAGTAATGCGGCGCCTCCCATCAGGATGATCGCGCTAAAGATGCGTCGCAGTAATTTCATAATGTTTGTTTGCTATCCGACCAATCCAAAACGCCGGTGTCGACGGCCGTATTCCTCGACGGCTTTGACCAGATGCTCTTCGCGAAAGTCGGGCCACAAGGTGTCGGTGATGTACAATTCGGCGTAGGACACCTGCCACAGGAGGAAATTGCTGATCCGCATTTCTCCGCTGGTGCGAATCATCAGGTCCGGGTCGGGAATGTCGGGTGCGTAGAGATGGGTCGAGATGGCGGCTTCGTCAATGGCCTCCGGCTCCAGCGTCCCGGCTTTGACTTTTCGGGAAAGTTCCCGTGCGGCGTGCGCGATTTCGGTTCGTCCTCCGTAGCTGAGTGCCAGGACCAGGGTGGCGTCCTTATAATGTTCGGTTGCCTGCATGACGTGGTTCAATTCCCGGCGGACCGATTTGGGAAGATCACTCAGTCGTCCGATGGCGCGCAGTCGGATTTTATTTTCATGAAACTCCCGTTCCTCATTGCGCAGGAACTTTTTGAGGAGCGCCATCAGGGCTTCGATTTCAGGCTTCGGGCGGTTCCAGTTTTCCACGCTGAAGGCATACACCGTCAGAAATTTGATACCCAGTTTTTTGCACGTCTTGATGGCAACCCGAACCGATTCCGCGCCCTTCTCGTGTCCCTTGGCGCGGGGCAAGTTACGTTGCTGCGCCCATCGCCCGTTGCCGTCCATGATGATGGCCACATGCGCCGGGACTTTCGGAGCCGGGGCATCGGGCGCGGGTTGGGGGGGTGGGGTTGCCATGGAGGTTAGACGGCGATCCGGAATGTGCTTTCCCGCTGGGGGCTCACGGAGAGGACGCCCAGGGGGACGCCGGTGATGTCGCACAGGGCCTTGACATACTCTTTAGCCTTGGCGGGAAGATCCTCATAGCGCTTGATCTGGCTCGTCTGGCTCATCCAGCCGGGGAACTCTTTGTAGACCGGCTTGCAGCGCTCCAGAATGGAGATGCTGGCGGGAACCGTTTCATAGCGCTTTCCGTCGCATTCGTAAGCGACGCAGACCTTGATGGTTTCCATCTCGTCGAGCACATCCAGTTTGGTGATGGCCCAGTGATCCACGCCGTTGACCATGGCTGAGTAGCGGCCCACAACGGCATCGAACCAGCCGCACCGGCGGGGGCGTCCGGTGGTGGCGCCGAATTCGCGGCCGCGCTTGCGGAGCCCTTCGCCGGTGGCGTCGAGCAATTCCGTGGGGAAGGGGCCTTCGCCGACCCGGGTGGTGTAGGCCTTGATGACGCCCAGCACGCGTTCGACGGAACGCGGGGGCAGGCCGGTTCCCACGCAGGCTCCGCCGCTGGTGGGGTTGGACGAGGTGACGAAGGGGTAGGTTCCGAAATCAATGTCCAGCATGGTGCCCTGGGCGCCTTCGAACAGGATCTGCTTTTTGGCCCGATAGGCATCATTCAACAACTTGACCGTGTCGGTGATGTAGGGTGCCAGGAACAGGGCCGCCTCATGAATTTCAGCGAAGACCTTGGTGGCCTCGAGGGGAAGGGCTCCCAGGGTGGCTAGCAGCTCATTCTTCTGGGCCAGACGTCCGGTGAGAAGAGTTTTAAGGGCTGGGTCAAGAAGGTCGCCCATGCGCAAGCCGGTCCGGTTGGCCTTGTCGGCGTAAGTCGGACCGATGCCGCGCTGAGTGGTGCCGATCTTGGAGCCGGCCGCAAGCTTGTTCTCGCTGGCGGCGTCAACGGCCTTATGGTAGGGCGCCACGACATGGGCGCGGTCGCTGACATGGAGCCGTCCGGCGGTCATGATGCCGCGCGCATTCAATTCCTTGATCTCCTTTACCAGTCCGACCGGGTCAATCACGAGCCCGTTTCCGATGACGCAGGTTTTATCCGGATACAGGATTCCCGAGGGGACAAGATGCAGGACATAACGTTCGGCGCCGATCTCAATGGTATGGCCCGCATTACTTCCTCCCTGGTAGCGAACCACAACGTCCGCGTTCTGGCTGAGGAAATCCACAACCTTACCTTTTCCCTCATCACCCCACTGGGCCCCTATCAATAATGTATTCGCCATCCTTATTATCCTTTCGAGTCGCTCGTAAAAAAGTTCTTCTATCAGAAAACCAAGGGGCCATCAAGCAGGGAAGGACAGGCTCTGCGCCGCCGGAGAACCGAATCATTCTCCATCTAAAACGTTTCAGATCGTGTTTCCCGGATTCAGGAGGTGTTACGATTTTATGGATTTCGTGATCTGATATCCGCGACGGTGAAGGATTTCGGCATTTCCGAAGAGGGACAGCATCAATTCGGCATTACGGGTGGCATTTTTGGCCACAATATAGGCGCGTCCGCCGGGCTTCAGGGTTTGGAAGGCAGTCCGGATAAAGAAGTCGGATATCTTGTCATGGGAATAGTAGGGGGGATTTCCGGCAAACAGGGTGAACCGGTTTTCATCGGAAAGTCCTTCGTCGCTTAAGATCACCTTGAACCGGGTCAACCCGTTAGCTTTGCAATTCTCCTCCGTTATGGCCGTGGCCCGGGAATGGGAGTCGATGAAGACCACTTCGGCGCTTGGCTGGTTGACCGCCAGGGAGATTCCGACGCTTCCGCACCCGCAGCCCAGGTCGAGAATGATGTCGCCCGGTTTCGTGGCGGCGGTCTCGGCGAGAGCCTGGGCGCCTTCGTCCACGCGACGATGTGCAAACACGCCCGGCCGGGTGGTCAGGCGAGCCCCCACGCCATTCGGAACGGTCATGGTAAATTCAGCCCGGTAGTCGCGGATTTTCTTCAGATTCTGTTTCTTGCGGCTGATGAGCAGGGTGGAAGTCTGGTCGTTTCCACGCAGGGAACAGGTTCCAAAGGATTTTTTCATGTGCTCCATGATCCAGGGGATTTTCTCCTCGGCCGTTACCAGGCAGGCGCCGCCCATTTTCAAGGCCTGGTGCGCCTGTTGAAGTTGATCCAGGATCAATTCGTCGGACAGGGATCCTTTCGAAATTTGGAGACAGACCGCATCGAAGTGATCCCGCTCGGGAATGTCCGGCTCGCATCGGGCCGTGACTGAGGTGAAGGGATTCCGGG
The DNA here is from genome assembly GCA_903934155.1 of uncultured bacterium. GTDB lineage: Bacteria > Verrucomicrobiota > Kiritimatiellia > CAIKKV01 > CAITUY01 > JAABPW01. The sequence continues at coordinate 5,969 of CAIZMS010000113.1, forward strand.
CCAGGTTCCGTTCAATGGCATGATGATGATAAAGATCGAGCGAGGAGGCGATCACCTTGAGTTCCGGGTGGACGCGGCTGGCGATCATGCCCAGAACCCCTGTGCGATTCCCGAGAACCAGCAGGGAGGCGGGGGCGGGAGAAAGCGGTAGTGCCTTGATGAGATGGGCCTCGGTGGGGTGCAGTCCCGAGCGGGAAATAACATCGTACCGGCTTTCAAGAAAGGTCTCTGAAATCGAGGCGAAGGCATCGAGCGGGTCGGTTATTCTGATAATCATGGCGCGCATTATAATGCGGCTTCCAGTGGTGCGCTATTGTTTTTCGCCCGTTCGGCGTGTAGTCTTGCCGGCATGACGAACGAACCTGAAATTGTCTATGGACGCCAGCCGGTCTGCGAATTGCTCAAGGCGGGTCGGCGTGAGGTGAAGCGATTGTTGATGGCGAACAATGTGCGGCAATCGGCGGCCGCCATTGTGCAATTCCTTAAATTAGCCGAAAAACGTGGACTGGCAGTCCAACCCGTAGCTCTATTTGAATTAGATCGGATGTGCCGGAGCGGAAACCACCAGGGGATTGCCGCCGTGGTGGCGGATTATGCTTATGTGGAGTTGTCCGACATTCTGGAGGGCGCGTTTGAGCGCAAATTGCCGCCCCTGCTGTTGTTGGTGGATCATGTCCAGGATCCGCAAAACCTGGGCTCCATGCTCCGGTCGGCGGATGCCGCCGGCGTTAATGGGGTTGTGATTCCGCGTCATCGTGCCGCCTCGGTGAC
>CAIZMS010000114.1 GCA_903934155.1 uncultured bacterium
CCCAGTTGAGGACAGAGTTCGATTCCCACGGCCCGCACGGTATCAAAGATCGCGGCATCCTCGCCTTTTTCCCCACAGGCGCACATCCAGTTCGCTGAAAGCTTGATGTTGCCGATGATGCCGATCATGATTCCGGCGATGTTGGTGAGCGCCTCCCCCACGGCCATTCTTCCCGAAGCCGGGGGATTGAGGAGGGCTATCGGGGTGCGTTCTCCCATTGACATGGCTTCCCCTTCGAATCCTTCGAATGTGGCGCAGGTCACGGCGGCATCCGAAACCGGTGTCTGGTAGGGTCCGGTCATTTGATCCCGTGTCACCATTCCTGTCACCGACCGATCCGTGATCGTGATGAGAAAGGTTTTGTTGGCCACGGCGGGGAGACGCAATACCCGCTCTGCTGCCTCCTGAAGGTCGATACCCGAACTGTCCAGCTCCGCATGGGTTTCATTCCGATGCGTGACTGACCGGAGCATTTTCGGTGGTTTCCCGAGAATGACCTGGAGATCGAGACTGATCGGGTCGTTTTTGAAGTGGGAATCGTGAAGTACGAGCCGTTTGTCGCCTGTGGCTTCCCCGATTACGGCGGCTGGACAACGTTCGCGGCGGCATAGCGCCATGAACCGGTCGAGATTTTCCGGGGCAACGGCCAGGACATAGCGTTCCTGGGCCTCGCAGCACCAGATTTCCATGGGACTCATGGAAAGTTCCTCGTTGTGAATTTTTCGAAGGTCGAAGCGCCCCCCCGTCTCCGATACCAGTTCCGGGCATCCGTTGGAAAGTCCGCCAGCCCCGATATCGTGGATGCTGAGGATCGGGTTGTCGTCATTGAGGGCGATGCACCCGTTGAGAACCTCCTGGCAGCGCCGCTGGATTTCGGCATTGTCGCGCTGGACGGAATCGAAATCGAGGTTTTCGGCGTTGCTGCCACTTCCCATGGAGGAGGCCGCGCCGCCGCCCAGTCCGATACGCAAGGCCGGTCCGCCAATCTGGATGATGAAGGCCCCTTTGTGGATGGGTTTCTTAAGGACGTGTTTCCGTTTGATGTTGCCCAGGCCGCCGGCGGTCATAATGGGCTTGTGGTAACCGCGGTAACGGCCGTTGTGGCAGTGTTCGTAAGTTCTGAAAATGCCGGTCAGCTGAGGTCGGCCGAATTCATTTCCAAACCTTGCGCCGCCGAGCGGCCCATCGGTCATGATGTCCAACGGCGTGGCCAGTCGATCGGGGAATTCTGCATAGTCTTTCTCCCAGGGCATGATAAAGCCCGGGATGCGCAAGTTGGAGACCAAAAATGCCGATAATCCGGCCTTTGGCCGCCCGCCAATACCGGTGGCCCCCTCATCCCGGATTTCGCCACCGACCCCAGTTGCGGCTCCGGGATACGGGGAAATAGCCGTTGGATGGTTGTGCGTTTCAACTTTCATCAGGATATCGATTTGTTCCGGCAGGCTACCGTAATGGTTTGATCCGGTGGGGTGCGCCTCATACCAGTTCCCGGGGAACCCCTCAATAACGGAGGAATTATCCTCGTAGGCCAGAAGTGTTCCCTGGGGATGAAGGCGATGGGTGTTGCGGATCATGTCGAAGAGGCTTGTCGTCTGGGGCTTGCCATCGATCACCCAGTCGGCCTTGAAAATCTTGTGACGGCAGTGCTCGGAATTGACCTGCCCGAACATGACGAGCTCAACATCCGTCGGATTGCGCTTCAGTTGGGTGAAGGCATCGAATAAATATTGGATTTCCTCATCCGACAAGGCTAGTCCGAGCGTGATATTCGCCTGTTGCAACGCCTGCAACCCACCCTTTAGGATATCTACAGAGACCAGTGGGGCGGGGGGGATGTGTTGAAAAATGTCCGACAGATCCTCGTAGACTCCTTCGGTCATTCGGTCATGGATCAGATGAAGGGCAGTGTGGAGCTGGGCGCGGGTGGCGGTGCTGCCATCCGCCAATCGGAACCGGAATAGGGCACCCCGTTCCACGCGGGGAATGGAGCCTAGTCCGCAGTTGTGGAAGATGTCGGTTGCTTTGGACGCCCAGGGCGAAAGGGTGCCCTTGCGGGGGGTCACGAAAAAGCCGTCGTGCAGGGCGGCTGGAATGCGGCAGTCCGTATCGAGAAGGGCAGTGACCCGGGGCCACAGATCCTCCGAGAAGTCCGGCGAGGTTTCGACGATGAATACCGAATGAGCCTCGAAGGACGTTATTTTGAGGCCGGGAAGTTCAGCGGTGAATTGTTTGGAAAGGCTGTTAAGCCGGAAGGCCGAATACAGCGGCCCTCCCTTGAAAAGGATGGGGGTGGAGGCACTCATGACAGTTTTTCTTGTTTGTTGGTGATCAGGGGTTTGGGTTGCTGATTGTAGACTTTTGAGTAAGGGGGGACGGAATGCGTGAGCCAGACATTGCCGCCAATTTCGGATCCTGTGCCAATGGTGGTTTCGCCTCCAAGAATCGTAGCCCCGGCGTAAATGGTGACATCGTCTTCCACGTTCGGGTGACGCTTAACTCCCTTGATCGGATTGCCGTCCTTATCCTTCGGGAAGCTGAGTGCTCCGAGTGTGACGCCCTGATAGAGTTTTACTCGTTTCCCTATGGTGCTGGTTTCTCCGATCACGACCCCAGTTCCATGATCAATGAAGAAGCCGGGGCCGATGGTGGCGCCGGGGTGGATATCAATGCCGGTTTGTGAATGGGCGTGCTCGGACATGATGCGGGGAATCAGGGGGACTTGTTCCTTGTAGAGGACATGGGCGATACGGTGAACCATGATGGCCTGAAGGCCGGGGTAGCTCATCACCACTTCCATGATGGAGCGTGCTGCGGGATCCCCCTCGTAGGCGGCAATGATATCCTTCTGAAGCGTTTTCTTGATGTCGAGAAGCGAGTGGATGAGAACTGAGGTGGCTCGGGCCGCTTTCTCGCCACAATCCCCACAGTCTTTGCATTTCTCGAACACGCATTGATACCGGAAAGCATGTTCAATCTGTTTCCGGAGAATCACCGCCACGGACTCAATGCGTGATTCAATAAAATTCTCTAATTGATCCGCCGGCATGGATTCATGGCCGTGGCAACCCGGAAAGAGGACGGCGAGAAGGTCGTCCAGTACCTGGTAAATTGTTTTACGCCCCGCCAATTGAAAGCCCTTGGCCGTGTTGGTGGTAAGAGAACAGGCTTCACAGGCATTCAGTGTTCCGGCGATCATCTTGATGTTCATCTCAGGTTGTGGGGGTTTATTCATGGTTGCTCCGATTTTGCACAGTCAAGGTCAGGGCCTTGCGATATTGACCAGAATCCTTTCGGCACCCAGGTTCCGGAACCCGGCCTTCACCAATAAACGGCTTAATGGTTTTTCCGTCAGAGGAATGATTTGTTTCACCAGAATGTTATCTGCCCGGCACAGGCTGAGGAAATCCCGCCAGGTGGCCAGATGGATGTTGGGTGTGTTGTACCACTCAAACGGCAACTCCTCGGTCTTAGGCATTCGGCCGGTCAACCCAAGCATCAGGCGATTATGCCAGTTGGCGAAATTGGGGAAGCTGACGATCCCCTCTCGAGCCACCCTCAGCATCTCATGGAGCACTTCGCGGGGGCGTCTGACGACCTGAAGGGTCTGGCTGAGGACGACATAATCATAGGACTGGTCCGGGATCATGGAGAGATTCTCATCGATATCTCCCTGAAATACATCGAGTTGCTTGCCCATGGCCGCAATCAGATGATGAAGGTCGATGTCCACTCCCATTCCGCGTGTTGTCCGGTTTGCGGAAAGAAGAGACAGCAGATCGCCGTCACCACATCCAAGGTCGAGCACGCGCGAGCCGGGTTCAATCAGGTTGGCAATCAGGTCGTAGTCATCGCGTTTGATCGCCGTGGTGGCGGAGATCGGGTTGGCGCAGCCGCCGAGAAAAGTGCAGATGATTTGGGACATGTTTTCGATGTCCACGAGGAACGCATCATGTCCATAGGGTGCCTTGAGCAGGCAGTAGGAGACGGGTTTCCCGATATGGACAAGGGCGGAGGCAATTTCCAGGGACTGCTCTGGCGGGAAAAGCCAGTCGGAACTGAGTGCCACCACCAGGAAGCGGGCCTTTACATGCTGAAAAGCGGCTTTTAAGTCGCCGTACTGTTCCACCAGGTCATAACTGTCCATGGCGTGTGTGATGTGGAGGTAGGAGTTGGAGTCGAACCGTTCTACAAATTTCTCGCCCTGATGCTGGAGATAGCTTTCCACCTCAAAACGGGTGCTGAACCGTTCCTCGGGGGCCAGTTCCTTTTTTTTCCGGCCGAACTTGGCTGCCATAATTTCGGGCGACAGGTAGGTGATATGGCCGATCATGCGGGCCGCGGCCAGACCATCTTTCGGAAGTTTCCCCGTTCCATAGTAATTCCCGCCAGCCCAGCCGGGATCGCTGGTGATGACTTCCCGTCCCACAATATCAAAAGCAAGGGCCTGGGCGGAGAGTGAGGCGGCGGACGCGATGCACACGCAGTGATCCGGGACGGCAGGGTACCGGATGCTCCATTCCAGAACGAGCATACCTCCGAACGAACCGCCGATTACGGCGTGCAGTTTGGAAATGCCAAGATGGCACAGTAGCAGGTATTGAACATGGACAATATCTCCGATTGTGATGGAGGGGAAGTCGGCACTGTAGGGGGTGCCGGTTGCCGGGTTGAGGGAGGAGGGGCCCGTTGTTCCCTTGCACCCGCCTAGAATATTCGCACAGATTACATGGAAACGATTGGTGTCAAGCCCCTTGCCGGGGCCGATCATATCATCCCACCAGCCGGGCGACTTGTCCTCGGGAGAATGGTATCCGGCGGCATGGGCGTCGCCCGTGAGGGCGTGGCAGATAAAAACGGCATTGTTCCCCGCCGCGTTTAACGCGCCGTAGGATTCGTAAGCCACCGTTAATTCGGGAAGAAGGCCCCCGTTTTCGAGTTTGAGGCCTCCCAGCGGAAGAGGAATTTTCACAAGGCGGGTTTCAACCAGGCCAACCGATTGTTCGGAATTCGTTATTTTCATGCTGTTTAAGTAATTGGAGAAACCCTTTTTCTAGTGGTCGGCGGAGGAAAAGTCAATCGTGAGGGACGGGTTTCGGCTTCGATCCATTTCAGGTAGGCTGGAAGTCCGTCCGCGATAGGGGTGGCTATGATTTCAGGAACCTCGTAAGAATGATGGGTTCGGATGAGCCGGATGAGCGCTGGCACCCGGGTGGTACGGGTCTTGCAAGACAATCGAAATTCCGACCCCGATTCAATTTTTTCGTGCCACCGATAGACGCTGCGGATTGGCCAGAACTGGACGCAGGCCGCCAAGCCAGAGCCCACAAGAGTGTTCGCCATCCGGAATGCGTCTTTATCCGTCGCGACTGTCGTCACGACCTCGCTCACTTTTGACTTCGACATAAGCGCCAAGGTATCGAATTATCAGCTCCCCATGCAAGGGGGGAATGGTCGCCACCGTTGACTCCGTGGAGGGCGTGATATAAAGTTCCACCCAGTGCATTGCAGGAGTGCGTGAGGAGCAACCATGGCGACTACAATTGATGTCAAGCTGGGCGAGCGATCGTATCCGATTCATGTTGGACGTGGCCTGACGCTCGCTCATGTTCTGGAGTCGAAGGCGGGAATCCGCATTTTGATGATCTCGGATTCCAATGTCGATGCCTTGCATGGCGAGGCCTGCCAGAAGCAGCTTGCCGGGCAGGGTTTTGAAGTTCTCCGGATTGTGATTCCAGCAGGGGAATCAACCAAATCACTTCATTGGGTCGATTTTCTTTACGGGAAAGCCGCCGAAGCCGGCCTTGACCGCTCGAGTGTGATTCTGGCCCTGGGAGGCGGGATGACAGGCGATCTGGCGGGATTTGTGGCCGCAACCTACCTTCGGGGGATCCGGTTTATCCAGGTTCCCACGTCATTGCTCGCCATGGTGGATAGTTCGGTGGGGGGCAAGACCGGGCTTAACCTGACGCAGGGCAAGAATCTTGTTGGCGCCTTCTACCAGCCGATTGAGGTGGATGCGGATCTGGATTTGCTCAAGACATTGCCCTCTCGCGAATATGTTTCAGGCTTGGCTGAAGTGGTCAAATACGGCGTGATCTGGGATGCTGCCTTCTTTCATCTTCTGGAGAAAGAGGTTGGCGGACTCTTGAGTCGCGATTCGGTGCTGCTTGAAAAAGTTGTGGCGCGCTGTTGTGAGATCAAGGCGGAAGTGGTTGCCATGGATGAACGGGAAATCGGGCCCCGTGCCATCTTGAACTTCGGGCACACTCTGGGGCATGCCATTGAAAAAGTGGATGGATATGGACGCTGGTTTCACGGCGAAGCGGTCGCGATCGGCATGGCCTATGCCGCGAGGCTATCGATGACGGTGAAGGGATTTTCCGCTGTTGAGGCGGATGCGGTGGTGGGGCTTTTGGGGAAACTGGGGCTTCCGGTCCGGCCTGCTTCCGGTGATAAGCTGGACTGGATGGCCGTGAGGGAGGCCATGATGTCGGACAAAAAGACCCTGAATAAACGCCCTCGTTTTGTGCTGGCCCGTAAACTGGGTGCGGTGATGACGGGGTGTGAAGTGGATGAGTCGGTTTTAGTGGAGGCTTGGCATGTCTGCAGTAAATGAATGGATTGCGCGTGAGTATTTTGAGCACCTGGGATACCTGGTTACCCAGCCTTGCAAGTATGTATCCACGGGACGGAACAAGCGTATCGATGAAGACCTTGACCTGCTGGTGACGCACCCGCAGGTTGAAAAACATAAACTTCCCGACCATATTATTTGGACCACCGGAGACCTGGAGACAGTCGGGCGTGCGGTGGTGGGGGTGCGTGGCGGACACGCAGAGCGGTTCTATTCCGGTACCTACGAGCAGTCTCCGGAGATTCTTCGCTATGCGGAGCGTTCCGCCCGGCTTGCGGCGGCGGCCCGGCTCGGTGGCGAGCCTATGGCTGTGATTCTGTGCATTCCGGAGCTGCCGGTTTCGGAGGAGCTGAGGGAAAAGACACTCGCAGGATTGAGGGAACGTGGGGTAGATGGGGTGGTTTCGTTCCGGACCATGCTTCTGGAGCTGGTGTCAGCCGTTCGCATCAATCGGAATTATGAGAAGTCGGATCTACTCCAGATCCTCAGGATTTTGAAAGCGTACGGTCTTGTCAAAGATCCGCAACTGGAATTTTTTGAAAAACGGGGGCGTAAACCCAAGATGAAAGATCCGGCATGATCCGCTCTTTTGTCTTCAACCAGTCTCAGGGGCGCCTGATCAGTCAGGATATATCCCTTGATCTACTCAAAGTGGTGCTCCAGGACGAGGGGGTTCAATTCTGGGTGGATGTGGGGGAGTGCAACGATGAGGAGGCGAAAGCCGTGCTTGAGGGGGTGTTTCAATTTCATCCCCTCGCCATTGAGGATTGTCTGACCCCCAGCGATCGCGCCAAGGTTGAGGAATACGAAAGCTACGTATTCCTGGTCATTCATGCGGTGGACTACAGCCATGGCGAGTTCAAGATGAGTGAGTTGGATCTCTTTATCGGGAAGAATTTTTTGGTGACCTATCACCGGGATCCGTTGCGTTGTGTTGCGGCGACCATCGAGCGGGTTCTGAAAAATGCCCCGGCGGTGGCGCGTGCTCCGGATCGCCTGACCTATACGATTCTTGATTTTCTTCTGGAAGGCTATGCGCCCGCCCTTGAGGAGATGTCGGTCGAGATCGCCAACTTGGAGAAAACGATGCTGGCGAGTGCCTCGGTGAATATTCTCGAGGGGGTCATGCAATTGAAGGGGGAGGTGCAGCGGCTACGCCAAGTGGTCTGGCCCCAGCGGGAAACCATCGCCCGGTTGGCGCACGGGGAATTCAAGATTGTGCGCACCCATATGCTTCCCTATTACCGTGATTTGCTGGATCAACTGGTAAAGATCAGTTCATCGGCAGAGAATGCCCGTGACTCGCTTACCGGCGTATTGCAAATCCACCTGAACATCCAGCAAATGCAGGTGAATCATATCATCAAGGTGCTGACCGTGATGGCCACCCTTTGCATGCCCGCGTTAGTGGTCACCAGTTACTACGGGATGAATATCGCCCATTGGCCTAACCTCGAGGATCAGCGGGGATGGTTATGGGTCTGGTTGGTGACCGGAAGTTCGACGATTGCGTTGTATTTCTATCTGAAACGCCGGGGTTGGTGGTGAGGGGAATTCCCACACCATGAAGCTCGAACTGCTGGCACCGGCGGGTGACCTTGAGGCCGCCTTTGCGGCCTTTCATTACGGCGCGGATGCCATCTATTTGGGATTGAAGCGTTTTTCAGCCCGTGCCGAAGCCGCCAATTTCAATCCTGAAGAAC
>CAIZMS010000115.1 GCA_903934155.1 uncultured bacterium
GCATCGCTAATCTGTTCTCCCGCCTCGGCCGCTACCGCCCCAAGCCGCCTGATTTTACTCCGCCCTCGAACGATCAATTGGCCTTCCTCTTTTCAACCGCCTGAAAAACCGGGGAATGTCCTGCTCCATTGGCTATTGACGCGCCCTCGCATTTGTCCCATCTTGGCGCCTTCAAAAAACCTGTCTGGAGAAGGCCATGTCCAAAACTCATTCCCCCATGATCCCGGGCACCGTGATTCATGGGTTCACCGTCCGAAAAATCACCCCGGTTCTCGCCTTGCGCGGAACAGCCATTGAACTGGAACACACGGCCAGCGGGGCACGCGCCCTGCACCTGCTCTGCGAGGATACCGAGAACCTCTTTTCCATCAGCTTCCCCACGCCGGCCCCGGACAATACCGGCGCCCCCCATATTCTCGAACATTCCGTCCTCGCCGGCTCGCAACGTTTTCCCGTCCGGGAACCGTTCTTCGAAATGCTGAAGTCGAGCATGGCCACCTTCATCAATGCCATGACCGGCCCCGACTGCACCTACTACCCCGTCTCCAGCAATGTCGAACGCGACCTGTTCAACCTGGCCGAGGTGTATTTCGACGCCGTGTTCCACCCGCTCCTCACCGAAAACACCTTCCGGCGCGAGGGCCATCACCTCACCCCTGCCGCCTCTGGAAACCCGGCCGGAGCCCTCACGGTCAGCGGCATCGTCTACAACGAAATGAAGGGCGTTTTCTCGAGCCCGGAAAGCAAGCTCTTCTATTCCTGGGTCAAGCACCTCCTCCCCGACACTCCCTACGCCCTGAATTATGCCGGCGATCCGGACTCCATCCCGGACCTGACCTTTGACCAGTTCAAGCGCTTCTACGAGGCCCATTATCACCCCTCGAATGCCTTATTCTTTTTCTACGGAAACATCCCGACCCTCACCACCCTGAAATTTCTGGAACCCCGCCTGACCGGCTACACCCGGCAACAGCCGGTCCCCATCCCGCCCCGCCAGCCGCGCTGGGCCAGGCCCGTTTCCTCCTCCGATACCTATCCGATCGCTCCGGATGAATCCCTTTCTGAAAAAACATTCATCACCCTGAACTGGCTCACCGGCAATGCCCTGGATCCCGAACAAGCCGTGCTCCGCCATGTTCTCACTTATGTCCTTTTCGGCAACGAGGCCGCCCCCCTCAAAAAAGCGCTGGTGGATTCCAAACTCGGACAGGACATCCTCGATTGCGGCGACATGGATCTGGGACCCGAATCCGTATTCAGCGTGGGGATCAAGGGAAGCGATCCCGACAAGGCCGCCGCGTTCGAGAACCTCGTCCTGTCCTCTCTCAAGACCATCGCCGACCAGGGCCTGAAACGGGAATGGGTCGAGTCCGCCTTCCAACAAACCGCCTATCACTACCTGGAAATCCAATCCCTGTTCCCTCTTCATACCATGAACCATGTACTCAACGCCTGGGTACTCGGGGCCGACCCGCTTACCTTCCTGGATATGGGTCATCATCTTGAAGCCTGCCGGAAATGCTATGACGCCGATCCCAGTCTCTTCTCCCGTCTCATCATGGAACAACTGGTCAACAACCCGCACCGGCTCACCACCGTATTGAGCCCTGATAAAACCTGCCAGGCCCGGACCGATGCGGCGTTCGCAGAACGCATGGCCACCGAGCGCGCCCGCCGGAACGATGCCGAGATGCAACAGCTTGCCGAGGAAGCTGCCGCCATTGAGGATGAAGCCGGAACCGCAAATTCACCCGACACCCTCGCCCTGCTCCCCCAGCTCAAGGTGTGCGATCTCCCCGCCAAACCCCGCCATATCCCGACGACCCTGGTCACCCTTCCGTCTTCAGCCTTCCCCCTTCAACCTTCGCCCGACGTTCCCCTCCTCCGGACCGATGTTTTCTCCAATGGCATCAACTACCTGCACTTCAGCCTGAATCTGGAGGGACTGCCCGACGATCTCTGGCAATATCTCCCGCATTACAGCGACGCCATCACCAAACTCGGTGCGGCGGGAATGAATTACGAAGTCATTGCCCAACGCATGGCGGCCTCCACCGGCGGCATCAGTTGCGCCCCGTCGTTCCAGCACCACGCCGGGCCTCTTGGCCAGCCGGTGCTCACCATGCGTTTCGCCTGCAAGGCGCTCGACAACCAGATCGATCAGGCGCTGGCCGTACTCCGCGATCTGGTCTTTACCGTCGATCCCCGCGACCGGGAACGCCTCCGCGATATCCTCACGCAAAACCGCGCCGGCATCCGGAGCGATATCCTGGAAAACGGACTCAGCTATGCGCAATGCCATGCCGGGCAATACCTGACGCCTGTCGGCCTGTTGGATGAACAATGCCACGGAATTCCCCAGGCAGCGCTCGCGGCCTCGCTCTGCGACCAGTTCGACACCCGGGCAGAAGCCCTCATGGAACGTATCGAGCGGATCCGGTCGTTCATCCTTTCCCCCGACCGACTGACCCTCAGCTTTACCGGCTCCGACAAGGCCTTCACCGCCGTCCAGTCCGCCATGAAAGACTGGATCCAGGCCATGCCTAATCCCTCCTCTTCTCACATCTCACGCCTTACGCCTCACGCTTCACCTTGCCGATCAGGCCTCGCCGTCCCCACCCAGGTTGCTCACTGCGCCCAGGGAATGCGGGCTCCGAAACTGACCGATCCCCGTTCTGCGGCACTCGTCATCGGCACGCACATGGTCCGGTTCGACTACTTCCTGCCCGAGATCCGTCTCAAGGGAAATGCCTACGGTGGCGGGATGTCCTATAATCCCCTGTCCGGAACTCTCTTCATGACCTCATTCCGCGACCCGCATGTGGTGCGCACGCTGGATGTGTTTGCCAGGACACCCGCCTTTGTCCGGTCAACCGCCTGGTCGCAGGCAGATATTGACCGGGCCATCATCGGAACGGCCAAAGGCGACGAAAAACCCCTGCGCCCAAGCGAAGCCACCGGCGAGGCGCTGGCCCGTCATTTGCAGGGCGTCACACCCGAGTTGCGGGAAGCCTTCTATCAGGCACGCCTGGCCGTCACCCCCGCCGCCGCACGCGATGCCCTTCTGGAAGTATTGGAATCCGGCCTGAAATCGAGCCCCATCTGCGTCCTCTCCAGCCGGGAAAAATTGGAGGAGGCGAACAGGAGCCTGGGTAAAGGATCGTTGGCAATTACTGATGTGGTGATGTGAAGCGGCTTAGTTGAACACCAACGCCGCTATGATCCCGGCAAGAATGACGAGCACTCCAGCGATAATCAGCCTCCGCCTGCGGAAGGCCAGTCGATCCAATCCCGACCCGTCCTCATCGTCCGGCACCGGCTTGTCGCGCATATAATCTCTGTCGTAAAGGCCCATGGTTAACCATCATCCACTTCCACCCAGACTGATTCCGACTCTAGCAGGGCCTATTCATCGAAACCAGTTGAAAGCAGAGATACTCCTGGAAAAACCGGTTGTGATCTGTTGATTTTTCTGACACAAATCACGCTCATGAATATCAACCTGTCCACCGCCCGCGCCAGCCAAACCAAACAGATCGACCTCACTCGGCTGCCGGTGACGCAGGTTGACAAGGGCTCCAAGGGAGTCGGGTTCTTCCTCACGATCTTCGCCTGCCTCTGGAGCGGGATCCCGCCCCTTGCCTGGAGTGGCTCAAAAATTGTATCCTGAAGGTCATCACGGCGTAGCGGAACTATGACTACTCTTCGATTACCGGCGGAATGGGAGGAGCAGGATGGCGTCCTGATGGCGTGGCCGCATGCGGAAACGGACTGGAAGCCCTACTTGACCCGCGTGCAGGAAACGTCCGCAAGGATCATCGCCGAAGCCAGCCACCATGCCCGCGTCCTTCTGGTCACCAACGCCCCTGATGAGGTGCGGCATGCCCTCCGCCAGACACACGCCCTCCTGAACCGCATCAACTTCTGCCCCATCCCCTGCGACGATATCTGGGCGCGTGATTTCGGGCCGATCACCCTCTTCGAAAATAACCGTCCGGTTCTCCTGGATTTCGAATTCAACGGCTGGGGCGGAAAACACAAGGCCAGCCTCGACAATGCGATTTCCAAAAAATTGAAGGAGCAGGGTTTTCTTTGCAGCACCCCACTGCGCTCCCTCCCCATGATTCTGGAAGGCGGCAGCATCGAGAGTGACGGACACGGCACCCTGCTCACCACAACCTCCTGCAACCTCAACCCCAACCGGAACCCCCACATGACCCGCGTGGATATCGAACTCGCCTTCCAGCGCCTCCTCGGTGTTTCCCGCGTCCTCTGGCTGAACCACGGGTATCTGGCCGGGGACGACACGGACGGACATATCGACATGCTGGCCCGCTTCGCCCCGCATGACACCCTTCTCTATCAAGCCTGTGATGACGCCACCGATGAGCATTTTGCAGAACTCGCCACGATGGCCGACGAATTAAAGTCATTCCGAACCCTTCCTGGTCAGCCCTATCGCCTGCTGGCACTTCCCTGGCCATCGCCAAAGCATGATGGAAGCGGACAGAGACTTCCGGCTTCCTACGCCAATTTCCTGATCCTGAATGGCGCCGTACTGGTTCCCATTTATGACGACCCGCACGATGCCCGCGCGCTGGATGTGATCGGCCAGGCCTTCCCGGGTCGGAAGATTATCGGCATTGACTGCTCGACGCTGATTCTCCAGCATGGCTCTCTGCATTGTGTGACGATGCAATTGCCAGAAGGAGTCCTGAAATGCGAAC
>CAIZMS010000116.1 GCA_903934155.1 uncultured bacterium
TCGGGAGGCGCAGCTCCGGACCCTTGCCCTGCCGAATACCGGCATGGCCGTGACGATGGATATCGGCGAGCCCAAGATTCATCCCCGCAACAAGAAGGATGTGGGGTTGCGCCTCGCCTTGGCGGCCCGGCATGTCGCCTACGGCCAGGAGCTCGTCTATTCCGGCCCCATCTACAAGAGCATGAAAATCGAAGGTGACAAGGTGCGCCTCACGTTTGACCATATCGGTGGAGGACTGATGATCGCCTCCGCGCCGCCCTCCCGGCCCGGCGACGTTCCGGCGCCTCCGGCTGCCGAGCTGAAGGGCTTTACCATTGCTGGAGCGGACAAGAAGTTCATGCCCGCCCAGGCGAAGATCGAGCAGGACACGGTGGTGGTCTGGTCCGACCAGGTCAAGTTGCCGCTGGCGGTGCGCTGCGGGTGGACAGACACTCCCGATGTGAACCTCTACAACAAGGAACACCTGCCCGCCTCTCCCTTCCGTACCGATGATTGGAAATGAGTTTACGTTTTGTCATCAATTTTGATGACAAGACTCCATCAGTGGAGGGGTGATACGTTGCGCAACAAAACAGGAGACAGCATGAATAAGAAAACAATATTAACGAAAGTCGCCCGGTATCTTATGCTGGCGCTAATTGTGTCAACCGCAGCGGGAGCTCGCGCCGATGAGGGGGCGCAGATTCGCGTGCGCGTGGATCAGCCTGAGAACGCGGTCTCGCCAACTTTGCGCGGCATCCACTTCGGGGAGATCAACCGGACGGCCGACGTTGTATTGCCCGTCGAGCTGAACGCGCCGCTTACGAAGCCGTTGTCGCGGGCGGGGCGGATCGGGGTCGGCACCTGGAAGACCCAGGCGGAGTTCAAGGATATCCGGGTCGAGAAGGATGGAAAGGTGCTTTTGCAGAGCGACTTCACGACGGATATGAAGGGCTGGCGGAGAGTCGATGGCGCGTGGGAGGTCGTTGAGGGCGCATTGCGGCAGACCGGTGACGCGCAAGGCGCCCGCATACTGGCCGGCGACCCGCAGTGGACGGATTACACGCTCAGCCTCAAGGCGCGTAAACTTGGCGGCATGCAAGGGTTTCTGATTCTGTTTCAGGTCTAACTACACCCTGCAATTCGGAAATCCGAGTTGTGTAACGACTTATGTGTTGATTTATGCGGAATTTGTCGTTACATATGTGCTTGTCAATCGCTAGAGAGGTTACAATGCCAGGGAAACCCTATCAGTCCAAACTTCAACCGTATGAAGACGAACTGTTTTCCTTTCTCGACCAGGGCCTGAGCTACAGACAGGCGGCAGAGGCGCTTAATCACCGCCACCATCTCTCCATAACTCACAACGCCGTGTTTTCTTTCGTCAAAACACGCCGTCCCGGGCGTCGGGGAAGACGGCTGTTTTACGAGGGACTTTCACCGGACATCCGCGACGCACTGGTGAAACAGATCGCAGCCGTCTGGACCCACGATTCCACGGCGATCGAGGGCAATACGCTGACACTGGGTGAAACCGTCAAAGTGTTGGAACTGGGGTTGACCATCAGCGGGAAGTCGCTCCGGGAGCACCAGGAGGTCTATGGACATGCCCGGGCCATTGAATTGATTTACAGGATGATCCGGCAGCCTTCCCTGGCGGAAGAGGACCTCTTCGGCCTGCACCGGGCGGTCATGGATAAATCGCCCATGGATGTCCTGAATCCCGTGGGGGACTGGAAACAGGATTTCAACGGTACCACGGGCGTCATCGAGGGTAAGAGTGTTTATATGGAATACGCCTCGCCGATCGATGTTCCCTATTTGATGACGCGCTGGCTGAAGGATTTCAATAATTCGCTGGATAGTGTTCGGAAACCAACAGATGCCCTTGCTCTCTACACCAGGGCCCATATGAGTTTTGTCCGCATCCATCCTTTCTTTGACGGCAACGGGAGAATGGCCAGACTGATTGCCAACTTACCCGTACTCCGGGGCGGCTATCCCCCGCTTGTCATTCCCCAGGAGAAGCGAAGCGAGTACATTGATCTGCTCTGGGAGTACCAGAATGCCGTCGGCAAGATCAAGCGCGGGGCTCAACTCCTGCCGCGACATCCTGCCATCGCACGCTTCCGGGGCATGGTTCAGGAAACTTGGAAGCAAACGGTCACACTCGTGGAAGATGCCCGGCGGCGCGATACGGCCAGGTCCTCTCATGATCATCCAGGGCCTCGACGGGATTGAATTTCATTCTTCCTTTTCGATAGTCCCGGATCGTGCGCATGGCGGCCGGATTTGCCAGGAGTTCCATCGTTTCGACGATCGCTTCCATCCGTTCACGCGATAGAACATAGGCCACGGTCTCGTCATGGCGGGTAATGGCAATGGCGCCCCCGTCCGCCGTTTCACGCACCAAGCCCGGAAACTGGCTCTGGGCCTGTGATATGGAATACGTAGATTTCATGACAATACTATGTAGAATGCGGGGAGGGCTGTCAAGCTAAGTCCGGGAGATGAGGCACCGAAAAGCCCGTGGGCTGCCCTGGAGCCGGCCGTCCCCGGCCGGTAGAGAGTGGAAAAGACCCAACGGATATCCGGCGGAGACCGCCGTCTCCAGAAGACGGAAGTATCTGAAGATCGCAGATGTGCCCCTCGTTATGTCATCAGTTTTGATGACATGACGAGGAGGCGCGGAAGAGGTATCAATGGTACCGGAATGACGAAGAGGCTGTGAATCCGTGACAGGGGAAGAAGGGAATCCGAGCATGAAAAGAGTGCTGTGCAGTGTTCTGATCAGTTTTATCGCCTTGGTGATGCCGGCCGCCGTGGGCGCACGCCAGATCGTGATCGGCTTGCAGGCCGCGCCGATGGAGAAGCTGGCGGCCAAGGAGTTGCAGCGGTATCTCTGGCAGGTGTCCGGCGTGCGACTGGAGATCAGTACCGGTGGGGACGTTGCGGCGGGCAGTTTTCTCATCGGACAGCGGCAGACGAATCCCCTGATTGAAAGGCTGGCGACAGAAGGCAAGGTTCTGGTTTCACCCGCTGATCCCGGCCCCCAGGGGTATGTGCTCAAGCATGCCGTGGTGGGTGATAAACCGGTGCTGGTGATTGCCGGCAGCGACGCCGTTGGTTGCCTCTACGGTGTCTACGGGTTGCTGGAGAGTCACTTCGGGCTCAGCTTCGGCATCGGCGGTGATGTATTGCCCGATGAACGGAAATCCCTCGACCTTCCCGCCCTCGATGAGCGCCACGCCCCCTCGGTGCCCATCCGCGGCTTCATCCCCTGGTCGATATTCCCGCAGACCACCAACTATTCCTGGGCCGATTGGAAGTCGATCATCGACCAGATGGCCAAGCTGAGGCTGAACCTTCTGATGATCCACAACTACAACGGCGATAGTTCCGGCGTGAATGAGCTCTATCACAACTTCCCGATCGACGGAAAACTTCCCCGGGTCAGCAATGGCCATGCCAAGGGGGGCTACATGATCGGCGGGCCGGCCTGGAATCCGTGGGAATACCGGTTCAAGGGGCGCGATCTGATTGACGATTGCGATTTCGGGGCGGAGGCGATGACCCATGGCGAGAGCCTGAGCAACGA
>CAIZMS010000117.1 GCA_903934155.1 uncultured bacterium
AAGTTCCAGAGGAAAGGTGGGCGCCCCGACCAGTCGCCGCAGGGTCGCACGCCGCATGGACTTGACGTCCACAAACCGCATGTGGTTGCCGACCATGAAGGCAATGGCATCCATGTCGTCATTGGAGAACCGTAACCGCTGCAGGATGGTGCGGGCGGATTCCTGGCCCACATTGGCGTGACACTCGAACCGCCAGCGGCCTTCCTTGAGCTGTGCGGTGGGCGGCTTGCCGACATCATGCAACAGCACCGCCCAGGCGAGCCGATAGTCGTGGGTGCGCATGTCATTGAGCATCACCACGGTATGCTGGAAGACGTCGCCTTCAGGATGATATTCGGGGGGTTGTTCCACTCCCTGCATCGCCGCAATCTCGGGAAGCATCACGGAGAGAAGCCCGAGATCCCGCAGCAGAATCAAGGCATCGCCCGCCCGCTGGGCTTCGACCCATAACCGGCTGAGTTCCTCCCGGATCCGCTCGGCGCTGATGGCCGTGATGCGCGGAGCATGCTCCCGGATGGCTTCCGCCGTGGCCGGATCCAGCGCAAATCCGAGCGTGCAGGCAAACCGGACCGCCCGCAGCAGGCGCAGATGGTCTTCCCGGAACCGCTCGCCGGGCTGGCCCACCGCCCGGATCACCGCCCGGGAAAGGTCTTCACTGCCCCCCACATAATCCAGAACCTGTCCCTTGAGCGGATCATAAAACAGGGCATTGACGGTAAAATCCCGGCGCTGGGCGTCGGTTTCGGGGTCAGAGAAAGTCACCTCGGTCGGATGGCGCCCATCCTCATACGGGGCATCTTTCCGGAAGGTGGCCACCTCATACCAGTGTCCCGCCACCGGCACCCGCACGACCCCGAAGGATTTGCCGACCCCGATCGACTCCGGGAACAACGCCATCACCTTGTCGGGAATGGCATTGGTGGCGATATCGAAGTCTTTGGGCGGTCGGCCGAGAATGAGATCGCGCACACACCCCCGCGCCCAATAGGCAATAAAGCCAGCCTCTTGAAGCCGACGGACCGCGTCAACCGCACCCAACATGATGGGATTGGCATCAGCAAGGGGGTATGGGTAGGTGTTCAAACTACTCCCTTTAGACCAGGATTCACGGCCGAACGAGAATTTGAACCACCCGCTTCGCTAGAGACACCCATCAAAGAGTAGGTGTCAACAGACAATATTTCGCCGCCCCGCCGTGAGGCGGATTCCTTTATTTTTCTCATGTCTTTGCTCCGTATACCCCGTTAGCCTTGAAACAAACGCTGTTTTGAATCCGTCGTTATTTCGTTCTGTTCGGTTATCGAGCGCGGTCAATGCCGTCTCGTCCAGTCACCCATCTGGATCTAGCGATCTGCATCTTACGACACGACCGCCCACTCCGCGAATCCGTAAGCCGGAGCCAGAAAACCGCCGGTATGCCATAATGCGTCACAAGAGGTGATCACTGATCTGTGGCTCACCGGGCATACCCGGGTCCATTCTCATCTTGGCTCGCACTACAGTCGAAACAGTCAAATTCATTCCAAAACTCACGTAACATTTAGAGGGAGGCACCGGCTTCCAATCACCGGACGTGGATTCACTCCAGTCTCATGCAGGGTTCCCCGGTGCCGCCCAAATTCAACCCACTAATCTTTTCACATCAAAATCCTTTTCATCACGTAGCATAAAGAAACAAGCCTTCGACATTTTATTGGCCAAAGCCTTGATCGCTATGACGCGCTTTCCGCTTTTGGCCAGTTTGCGTTGGAACCAAGCTCTGATTTCTGGAGAGCATCGCGCCGCGTGGTTCGCCGCTTCCACATAGGCCCAGGCCAGATATTTGTTGCCGTTTTTGCTATTACAGGCACCCTTCTTCTTGTCGTTGCTGGTATGCTCAGCCTTCACCGTTCGGCAATAGGACGCATAATTGCCTGCATCCTTGAACCGCGCAATAGGTCCTGTCTCCAGGAGGATCGCCCGGGCTAAAACCGGACCAATCCCTGGTGCCGTCATCAGTCTCAGATAATCCTTGCGGTCTGGCAGTTCTTTCATCACTGCGTCTTCCAGGAAAGCAATTTCCTTGTCGAGAAATTCGATGTGGCGGAAATTCGCTTCCCCCATGATTAAGGCATGAGGCTGCCCCGCCAGTATTTTTTTCAGTTCACCCAGATCCAGCTCCTTGTAGCTCAAATCTTGTCCTGTGTGTCGCGCCACTAAACTCCCCACGCTGATTATTTCTCCGGTCCGGGCATGCACCAGACGCGTCCTCCTCCTCAGCATATCCCTGACCCCTCGTGTCTCCTCCGGATAAATGTACCCTTCGGGCAACGTTCCATTGACCAGTTGTCGCGCAATGAAGCGAGCATCAGTTTTGTCATTCGCGTGCTTGAGACCAATGTTCTCCTGCATTTTGCCAGGATTCGCCAACTTGATCGGGTAGTTCAGCCTTTTTAATCCGTCCACAAGCCAGTACCAATTATAGGTTGATTCAACAGCCAGTGACCGAATCCGCTTCCGATAAGGCTCCAGAACTTCGCCAATCGTCGCCATATCATTAGGAAGTCTTCTCTCAAAGACAACCTGTCTTGCCTCATTCAATAACGAACAGAAAACATTGTTCCCGTGAAGATCCAATCCACCATGTAGTACTGCCTCACTCATCGATGCCTCCTTGGTTTCTGAATTTATCTTTTCAGTTAACCGAGGCTTCGCCTTTCTTGTCAAACTCTTTGGATGATCATCACAGGGAATAATCCATGAAAAATACGGCTTTAGTCATTTGTTTATTGATGGGTCATGTGAGTGGTTGCATGGCCGGGTGGCTGAATCCGACCCAGCAGGGGTTCGTGATTCAGACTTTCACGAC
>CAIZMS010000118.1 GCA_903934155.1 uncultured bacterium
AGGCCGGCCTCGCGGATGCCAAGGCAAGTTTTGATATTTGGAATCAGGAGAGTCGCAAGTGGCCGCTCAGCGAGCGGAACCTTGCGCTGATGACATTTCAGGCCGCCAATCGTGGCGTGCATGTGGATTGGGAGATGGTTGACCGGTCGGTTGATAGCCTCAAGCGGTTAAATTGGGAGGCGGAACAGAAAATCCCCTGGGTGGAGGAAGGGAAAACGGCACTCTCCCCCATTGCCGTCCGGGAACAGTGCCGGCAGTTGGGAATACCGGCACCGGCTTCACTGGCCAAGGATTCCGAAGAGTGTGTCGAGTGGGAAGACCAGTACGGGGAGAAATACCCGTTTGTTGGTGCGGTGCGTGTCTGGCGCCGGACCAATATCCTCATCAAGAAACTTGAACTGATCCGGGCTATGCGGCGGCCGGATGGGACCATTCCGGCAATCCTGCGTTATTGCGGCGCACCGCACACGGGCCGATGGTCGGGTGATCTGGTGAATCTCCAGAACCTGCCGCGTGAGGAAATGTTCGGGGTATCGCTCCGGAATTGCATCGTGGCGAAACCGGGCCATGTGTTTGTGATTACCGACCTGGCCCAGATCGAACCACGCATTCTGGCTTTTCTGTGCGGCAACAAAAGCCTTTTGGCCGATCTTGGGAACGGGATGCCGCTTTATGAAGCGCACGCAAGGGAGACGATGAACTGGAGAGGTGGATCCCTGAAGAAAGAGGACCCAAAGTTGTATGCCCTGGCGAAAGCCCGGGTGCTGGGACTTGGGTATGGATGTTCGTCGGCGCGTTTCGCGAAGGTGGCCAAGAATCTGGCCGGTCTTGACCTCACTCCTGAGGAATGCCGTGCCACCGTGAAGGATTTCCGGAAGCGGAACCCACGCATCACGGGATTATGGCGGCGGTTCGATCAGGCGATAGCCGAAGCCGCGCGGACGGACAAGCACTTTGAAATGGAACTGCCGTCGGGCCGAACGGTCCATTACTTCGACGTGGGGTACGATTCAGCGGGGCGGAATTATTCCGCCTGTACTGAACGAGGTGGAACCCGCGAAGGAATTTACGGCGCGAAGCTGGTCGAGAATCTTGTCCAGGGGACGGCCCGCGAAGTATTCGCGGACATCCTGCTGCGGCTTCGCGACGCCGGGATCGAGATCGTTTTCCATGTCCATGACGAAGTCATCTGCCATGCGCCAGCGGAACGGGCGGAAGAGGTCCGGCAGGAAATTGAGCGCATCATGAAAACACCGCCGGCTTGGATGACTGGGCTGCCGCTGGCGGTCGAGAGTTCCATTGCCAGCCGCTACCAGAAGTAGGCACTGATCGAGAGGAGAGACATGAAACTGTATGCCATCGAGAATTTGGTGAGTCAGACCGCCCGCACGGCGGAGCCGTGGGCGTTTGACAACCGGGCGACCCTGTCGTTTTCCGACAAAGAAGCCTTCATGGAGTACCGGAAGAAGCCTGGGACGAAGCATCTCCATTACTCGGCCTTCGAGGGGTTGGACCCGCTTCTGCGGGTTACTGACAACAACAAGGCGGTAGTCATGCACGGCGTGGTGGCGGATTACGACGCCACGATTACGGACGCGGAGCGGGCGGCGGTGTTGGATCGGGTGAAAGTGGAGTTCCGCCCCATGTGGGTCAGCCGGACCTTTTCCGGCGGCGCCCGGCTGGTGTGGGCCTTTGAGGAGCCGGTATGTGTGCTGTCCAACGAGGCGGC
>CAIZMS010000119.1 GCA_903934155.1 uncultured bacterium
CCTTCAGGTTATGAGCCTGACGAGCTACCGGGCTGCTCCACCCCGCAGACATATCATTTCAATCAGATCAGTTAACACCAACCCGATCAAACAGGAGTAGAAGATAATCCGTTTATGGGGGGAGAGCAATCTTATTCCGGAATTACTTTGGAATTACTTTTCGACAGAAAATCTGTAGATGATCGTGTTGGTGTAGGTCTTCCCGGGCTTCACCACGGTGGACGGGAATGTCGGATGGTTTGGGGAATCCGGAAAGTGCTGGGGCTCAAAACAGAAGCCGTTTCTCGGTTGATAAACCCATCCGCCCTTCCCGGTGATGGTGCCATCTAGAAAATTACCGGTGTAGAACTGCGTTGCCGGCTCAGTGGTCAAAACCTCCATAACCCGTCCCGTGGTGGGCTCGACCACTTTCGCCGCCACCCCCAACTGATGCAACGGTTTGTTCAGCACCCAGTTATGGTCATAGCCATTCCCGAACTTGAGCTGCTCGTCATCGGTATTGATCCGGGCCCCAATGGTAACCGGCGCTCGAAAATCCAGCGGGGTTCCCGCCAGAGGCCGCAATTCACCCGTCGGAATCAGGGCTTCATTCACCGGCGTAAAGACATCGGCATCAATGGTGACGATATGCCCCAACACATCCCCCCGGCAGGCCAGATTGAAATAGGAGTGGTGAGTCAGGTTGACCACGGTATCCTTGTCCGATACTGCCGTATATTCAAGCACCAGCGCGTTGTCCTCGGTCAGCGTGTATACGGCCGTCACAGACAACATCCCCGGATAGCCTTCCTCGCCATCCTTGCTCACATAGTTGAGCCCCAGCGCCGGGCCACTGGAGGTCATCTTGGTCGTGGCCGCCCATACCACCTTGTTGAACCCCTTAATTCCGCCGTGAAGCGCATTGGGTCCGTTATTGGTGACCAGGGTATAAGTCTTTCCGTTCAGGGTAAACCGGCCCTTGGCAATCCGATTCCCAAACCGGCCGACCAGACAGCCAAAATAAGGACTGTTTTCAAGATAGCCGTCCAGTGTCTCGTAGCCCAGAACAACATCCCCCATCTTTCCGGCCCGATCTGGAACCTTCAAGGACAGCACGATCCCGCCATAGTTGATGATGCGGGCCTCAACCCCTTTGCTGTTGGTGAGGGTGAAAACATGAACCTCGACGCCATCGGGCGTTTTTCCGAACAAACCTGCCTCAATCGTGGCTTTACTCATGCGTTCACCCTACCTTCTTTTCAGATTTCCTGAACACTTAATACTGAACACTCACATCACTCTTCCCAACGCGCGGACCATGCCAGCGCACGCCGCAGAACAACCTCTTCAGTTTTGACACGGCTTCTCACCTTTTCCAACCGTGTCTCGTAGGCCGCCATGACGCGCCGGGCATCCTGCCCCATTTCCGCCCCCGAAAACAATTCACCATGAGCACCCCGGAAATCAAGATGGAACTGAACACCGCCCTCCGTGATGGAGCCCCCGAGATCCTGATTGGTCAGCAGCAGGCGGTTTACGCTTTCATCGTTCCTCCCACACTGATCCAGATACCAGGTTGGCGACATCGTCAGCGTATCGACCCGAAGAAACCTCAAAATCCGCTTTTCCGCCTCAAACAAATCGACAATATCCTCAAGCGGAACAGAAAAAGCCCGCAAAATGATGATAGTTTCCAGGAAAACCCGGTATGAATGGGAATACCCCTCGTTATCCTTCAGGATGATCAGCCCGAACTTGGCCTGAAGACTGCGGATAAAATGGGGCGAACGGCCCATTTTCCTGCACAACTGGGAAAAAGAATATCGCTCTATTCCGCTCTCTGCGCCGCTTCCGCCCGACTTGATATCCGCTATTTCCGGCATGCCGCAATATCCTTTTTCAGAGTGCTTTCCCGGTAATCATCCTCATCCCACGCCTGGGTAGAAAGCAGTTTCCGACGACGAAGCTTCAGGCAGTAGGCGCTCGCTTCAACCCAGGCTCCATCCTCCCCCTCAACCGTCACCTCTTCCCGTTCAAAACGATTCCCCTGAAACGCATCGATCCGCGCCAGGGAATCCTCGTCTATATCCCGGTAAACCACACCATCCACGGCCCGGTCGGGAAAGGGAATCATGGCAGACTGCCCCTCGTCTTTGATCATGAACTGGGCATACCCGTGAAGCAATCCGGCCTGACCAACGAAGGGTTTCCCGGTAATCGCCTGGATCAATTCCCGGAACATCAGGGGGCCTGAAACAAACATGTTCATGAGGGTTTGACAAATGCCTTTTCAATGATTTCCAGAAGGATATGAACAACCACCTGGTGAGCCTCCTGGATCCTGGCGGTCGCAGGCGCCGGAACAATCACTTCCCAGGTTCCCTGTCCGGCCATCTTTCCCCCGCTATGGCCAAGCAGGCAAAGCGTTTTCAATCCGATTTTCCGAGCGGCTTCAAGAGCCAGAATGATGTTGCGGGAATTGCCACTGGTACTAAATAACACCAGAATATCACCCGGCTTCCCCAACCCCTCCACCTGACGGCTGAAAATGGCGTCAAATCCGTAATCATTACCGATGCACGTCAAGGCTGTGGCATCCGCGCAGAGGGCGATTCCAGGCAGGGAAACACGGTCGGCCTCAAAACGGCCGATCAATTCCTCCGCCATGTGAAGAGCCTCGGCGGCACTCCCGCCATTCCCGGCCGTAAGCACTTTGTTTCCCGCCTTGAACGCCGCCACAAGGCCATCCGCCGCTGCGGCAATCACCCCGGCTGACGCCTTAAGGCTTTCAAGGGCGGTAATACTGTCGTCGACACTTTGCTTGATCTTGTTTACATCGCTCATAAGAAACTCCAGTCCGCCTTTTATAAAAGATTCGACCGGATTATGCCAGCCCGCTCTTGTAATCAGCAGCCATTCCCATTATGGCCGAAGACCGCCTGAAGGCGGTACACCAACAGGCTGAAAAACATCGCATTCCGGCGTTGGTGTAAAGACTTTAGCCGGTCTTTGACGTTACTCGGCGGCCATAATGCGAATTGCTGTGTCATCAGTCCTTCGGACCTTCAATTCTGTAATACTTATTCATACCCATCGGAAAATCATGAGGCTTGTAGTTCCCCAGCCAGGAATGCCGGAGTACCACCGTCATCGAGTGGTGCAGAAACAGCCACGGACAGTCCTCCTTGACGATCTGTTCCATCCCCGCATAAACGGAACGCTTTTCCGAGCCCTCCGGTAAAGTCCCGGCCTTCTCATACAGCCGGTCAAATGTCTCATTCCTGTAGTTGCACCGGTTGGCGCCAGGGGTTCCGTTGGGCCCGTAAAACAATTGAAGAAAATTCTCCGGATCCGGATAATCCGCCATCCAGGTCAGAAAAAACAACTGGGCGCGCCGCTGTTCAATTTTCTTCAGGAAAGCGGGCCAGTTGTTGAAACTGGGAAGCAGCACAATTCCAATCTGGTCCATGAATGACGCCAGCACTTCCGCCAGCTCCCGAGTTTCAGAATCGCCCGCCCCCAACTCCAGCGTCAACTCCAGCCGCCGTCCGGTTTGAGGATCCTTCCCCCCGGGATATCCCGCCTCTTCCAGAATCGCGCGAGCCCGGCTCAGATTGAAGGGGAACACGCTCTGCGGCTGATCCGTCACCGCCATGGCAGGCGGAATCGGCCCCGCCGCAGGCGTCACCCGCCCATTCTGGAAACACACCCATCGATCCCGGTCAAACGCCGCCATCATGGCCTGTCTCAGCAGACGGTTCTTCCCCACCACGGGATCCTCCATATTGAATCCGATATAGGCCGTATCGAGCGACGGAATCGCCTCCATCACTATCCCCTGATCCGACATCGATTGACAAAGTTTCCGCTCCGGAGTAACCACAGCATCCCAATTGTCGCGGGTCAAGGTAGTGACATCCAGCTTTCCGGCCAGGAACATCAACCACCGGGTCGAAGGATCGGTGACGACATATTGCACAATCCGGTCGATAAACGGCAGGGGCTTCCCGGCGTCAGACAACAGTCCCCCCGCCTGATCTTTCGCCCCACCCCCTCGGGGATAGCGCTCCACCCGCCCCGTCTCCTTCCATTTCGGGTTCTGGACAAATTCAAGGCGGTAGTTGTGAACATGCGATTTGAGAATATAGGGCCCCGTTCCAACAGGATGCGAAACAAAATCCTTCCCATAGTAATCCACGGCCTCGCGGGGAACGGCGTAGGCGTAATTCATCGTGAGGATCCAGAGCAACGCGGGAAACGGCCGCTTCAGGGTGATCTTGATCGTATACCGGTCAGGAGTTTGCAACCCTGAAACCGATGCCTCGTAATCCGAGATACCCGCCGCCGAACGATCCCTGAACTCATCCAGGCCGACAATCCGGTCACGAAAAGCCCAGTACCCGGTGGAGCCTACCTTCAGGTCGGCCACCCGCTTGATTCCATAAACGAAATCGTCCGCACATAATTCCCGTCCCTTCCCGCCCGTTCTGGTGAAACAGGGATCATCCTGGAAAAAGATTCCACGGCGAATCTGAAAGGTATAGACCTTTCCATCCGCCGACACCTCCGGCAATCGTTCCGCCAGACAGGGTTCCACATGATAGGGTCGATCGAGATAGCCGTATTGAAGCAGCCCCTCGTAGACTTTACTGAGGGCCTGAAGGGAGGCGAGATCCATGGCCTTGGCGGGATCGAACCCGGAAATCCGCCCGGTCTCGGCCGTAAAAACAGACTCGGCTGAACTCCGAAAAACTCCCGAACCCAGGGTCAAAAGAAAAAGGATCCACCCTGATTGAATCCAGAGCAGACCCTTTCTGTTCACTCTCATTAAATTCGAGCTTTCACCATCGAACATTCATCCTTGAACGTTCAATGTCCATCCTCCACCTCGTTCATTCAGGGAGCGGCCGGAGCCTGAACCGGAACGCCCGCCGGAGCCGGCATCGCAGGAATTCCCCCTGCAGGACCGGGTTGTGCAGGAGCGGACCGCTCCATCGGAAGCTGATCCGTCACGGATCCGCTGGTAATCTTTCCGGCGGCGATATAGCCCAGGATCAGCGTATCCACCAGAAAAATCACGGCCAACCCGATCGTAATCTTGGTCAACACATTCCCGGCCCGTGACCCGAAGAGGGTTTCCCCCACCCCGGCGCCAAACGCCAGTCCCAACCCCTCATCCTTGGTTTTCTGCAACAGAATGATGGCGACCAGAAGCACCGCCGTAACGATTTCAATAAAAACCAACAAACCATGAATAAAACCCATGACTCACCTTCCTGTCGCTTGAACGAACCGCTTTAGACGGCCGCTTCCACAATCGCCAAAAA
>CAIZMS010000120.1 GCA_903934155.1 uncultured bacterium
ACAGATCGAAGCCAAGGCCAGGCATTTGATGAAGGCCTTCGGAGGCAAGGACGGAGGGTTTATGGCCAAGACCTATCCGCAGCCGGAGGCTATCGAAATTCCTGAAGTCAACACCAAGTACATGTGCGAAGTATTTAAGCGGGACGGACGCTATCCGCTGTCGTTCTGATTTCAACCCATATCTATCGAAGGAAGCCAAGATGAAATACGTGATGATATTCCATGCCAACCTGAACTACGCCTACCTGACACCGGATCACTATGAGTTCGTGATCCGTGAGGCCTATGAAATGACCTTCGACAGGATGCGAGAGAAATTCCCCGGCACCAAGTATGTGTTCGAGGCTAGTGGTTATACGCTGGAGATGATGGAGCGATACGCGCCTGACGTGGTGGTAAAGCTCAAGTCGGCCATCGCTGATGGATCCTGTGAATTCATGGGGTCGCCCTACGCCCATCCCATGTTGCCGAACTTTCCAGAGAAGGATGGCCTCTGGACCCTGGAATTCTCCCATCGCGCCTACGAGCGCATCCTTGGTTTCCGACCGGTAAGTTTCTGGAATCCGGAATGCGGGTGGCGCGACTATGTGCCCCGCCAGGTTAGGGACGCGGGCTACAAGTACCTGACCGGTGATTTCGAGTCCTATAGCCGCTGTGAGCATGGGCCTGATGGCACCCCGCAGCGTCCGGAAATCTATGATAAGGAGGCGACCAAGGAACGGAACTTCTACAATTTCAACTTCAAGTACGATCTGCCTGCCGACGACTATGCCCTCCACTATCCCTTTAATCATGTCAAGGGGATGAAGCCCGAGGAATTGCGTGTCTTCCTGCGCTCGGACCGGATCTGCCAGTATGCCGTGCGTTATTTCATGGGGATGCAGGGCTATTCCCATGATGAGTATCTGGCCACCATTGATCGCTACAGCGGCGACCGTGCCGGGAAGGGCGAGGGGGCGCTAATCATTTTTGCCGATGACGCCGAATATATCGGCACCAATGGCTGGTTCCGGCTCAAGTTCCAGAACGAGCCGGATCGTGTATTCGAGAAAGTGCCGGATGCCGACCAGAAATTGATCGCTCTGGTCGAGGCCGTGAAGAAACGGGGTGAATTCGTTACCTTCGCGGAAGCCTGCCAGCTCACACCCAACACCCAGCCGGTGACCTGGGACGACGATGCCGCCTGGCACGGGGCAATGGCGAGCACCTGGGCCTCGACCCCGATGGCGTGTTTGCTTCGACCCTGGCAGGATCTGGTGCGGGAGAAACTCCACGCCATCGAAGGCAAGCTTCCCAAGGAGGTCGCGGAGCAGGCCTGGTTCCACCTTACGAACAGTTACAACAGCGACGGGCAATGGCCGCCGACCCTGCCTCAGGCGCCGCACATCATCCATCCCTTCAACTACAGCTACTGTTTCGAGAATCTGTTGACGGCACATCACCTGGTGGGTGGGGTAGATCTGAGCCGGCTCGATACCGATGCCGGTGTCACGCTGGGAGCGGTCATGGACATGCAAAGTGCCCTAGTTTTGAAAAAATGCGAAAGCATGAAGCAGGGGGGCAATGACGGGCAGAAGCGCAACGCGGTCATGGCGGAACGGTTTATCGCGGTGGCAATGGAGAAGCAGTCGCTGGCCGGCAGCAAAATCCTCGGATCCGGGGATTATACAGTCCGTGCCAACGCGCTCGTTGAGGCGCGGCGGCTGGTTGGCGGCGTGGTGATCGAGGATCCCTCTGGCAAGTAGGCGGCATTCGGAAATACCATGACAATGGGAAAAATCGGCTTTACGGCGGGGCAATGGGGGACAGGTTCGACAGGACTATGGTCGATGGTGGGCAGGCGAATTGGATCGCCCGCTGATCGCGGTGACCTTGACTGGCGGTTTGGCGAATCAACGGGAACCGGTTCTGCCGCATAAGGATTTTGCCGCCTGGTACGATCTTGCCGTTCCAGCGGAGGCGATTGTGGAACGATGGGATTATGAGTTGTCCCAGAAGAGGTTTCTTGGCGATGCGTTTCCCGGGGTTTGGCCGAATTTCGGTCCTGGGGTAATCGCGGCATTTCTCGGATGCAAGGTCGTCAACAGCGAGACAGCGGGGACGACATGGTTTGAACCTGAGAAGCCTGTGACGCTTGAGTCGCTGGAGTTTCGATATGATGCTGGCAATGTGTGGTTCAGGCGGGTCGGGGAAATTATGCGGGCTGCGGTTGAGCGGTGGCAGGGGACGGTGCAGGTTGGCATGACGGATCTGGGTGGTAATCTGGACGTTCTGTCGTCATTTGTTCCGGGTGAACCGTTGCTGTTTGCGCTCTGTGACCAGCCTGAACCTGTGAAGGCGCTGACCTGGAAAGTGCATGAGCTGTGGGCTCGATATTTCGAGGAGTTGAACGCCATCGTGTCGCCCGTGAATCCGGGCTATACGGCCTGGACTGAGATTCTCTCGCCCGAACCATACTATATTCTGCAATGTGATTTTGCCTATATGATTGGCCCGGATATGTTTGAGGAGTTCGTGCTGCCGGAATTGCAGGCGACCTGTAAGCGACTGGCGAATCCCTTCTTTCATCTGGATGGGCCGGGGATGCTGACCCATCTGGATGCCTTGCTGGCGATTCCCGAGTTGAAAGGGATCCAGTGGGTGCCCGGCGCCGGGGCAAAGCCCATGGATGAGTGGGTGGATGTGTATCGCCGCATCCGGGCGGCCGGGAAGCTCATGCAGGTGTTGAACTATGATTCCGATTGGGATCTGGCGGCTGAACGGTTCAACCGGATTGTGGCGGGTTTGGGAGGCGATGCGCGCGGTATCTACTGGAGCGCGACGACGTCGGTTTCGCAGGAAGACAAGGTCAGGACGTTTTTAGACACCTATGGAGTGGATTCGGACAAGGGGTTGGCTGGGGTATAATACGAAGGGACATTTCAATGATGGCTATGACGAATCGATTCAAGGCGCGGAGATTCTGGTTTCGTTCATTCTTTTTCGCTGTCCTGCTTTTGGGAGCGGCTCGAAGTCCGGGCTCCGACCCGTTTGAGGTAACAGCGGCTCAGTTGGATTGTCCGACATCCATCCCGCTGGATGGATTCTGGAGTTTTGCCGCAGCGGCCGATGAATTGAGCGCGGGAGGCGAATCGCCATCTGAAATTGACGGGGCGGCCGTCAGGGTGGATCGACAGGTTCAGGGTAAAGCCTGGCATGCGCTTCAGGTTCCCCAATTCCTCAACCGCATCCGGTGGTGGATTACCATCTCGCAGGAATTCGAACGCCAGGAGGAGCAGCGTCTCAACGCCCTGGGTTTCGATGCCGAAAAGACCGAGTCCGGGTGGTATCGGAAACAAGTGGTGCTGCCGGCCGTATCGGATCCAGACGCCGAGGTGCGGGCTTGCTTCGAGGGGGTTGCCATGGTCAGTCGCGTGTATTGCAACGGGCGTTACGCGGGCGGGCATACAGGCATGTTCGGCGCTTTTGAGTGCCGGTTGACGCCCTTCCTGAAGTGGGGTGCGACCAATAATCTGCTCGTTTTTGTGCAACGGGGGGTGGCTTCGCGTGATGATGACGAGGCCGTCGGGGTAGCCGTCACGATGACGATCAAGCGTGACATGTTCACGTCGTTAAACCGGGGGATGTTCGGTGATTTTGGCCGTTCCAAAACGACTCGAAACATGGG
>CAIZMS010000121.1 GCA_903934155.1 uncultured bacterium
AAAACTCTGAATTCAGGTCTGCCTTGATTCAGCACAAGTGCTCCTTCATTTCCCTGGGCCACTAGTACCTGAACCGGATTTGTGCCGCTGGAATCCGGGCAGACCCAGGCAGAAATCGCGAAAGTCGTGTTTAAATCAAGCAGTTGGGTCGCTGAAATCGTGACCCCGTTTCCACGCCCATCGAATTGCAGCGCACCGCCCATCCGTCCCACTATCCCGGTGACACTTCCGGTGCCGATCCATACACCGGCATGGTTGTTCGTCGAGCTATCCGCAATTATGATCCCATTGGTTTCATCAAGCGTATACCAGGCCGCTAATCCCTGCCCGATTGTAGAATGACACGGATCCAATCCCATTCTGACTTCGGAACCATCCTTAATGCCATCATGATCGCTGTCCTCCAGAAATGGATCGCAACCGTAATCCGCCTCGCCATCAGAAAATCCGTCCCCATTGAAGTCAACGCCGTCCGGAAAAAGTCCGATAGGCATAACCCCATCATGGCCATCCACAAGCCCATCGTGGTCGTTGTCAGGGTCACGGGGATCCAGCCCCTGCTGGTATTCCTCCAGGTTGGCGAGGCCGTCACAGTCAGGATCGGACGAATCCGATGGATCAGACGGATTAAACCCATGAGCAACTTCCCAGGCGTTCGGCAAGCCATCGCCATCGGTGTCGAGGCCGGGCGGTTCGTTCGTTGTAATGGCGAGATTATCAAGAGTTGCGACCGACAGGGCAGGGCCGTAAAATTGAGCTCGATAAAATTCGACAACCGGATTCGCAAAGCGAAGATCCTTAGCCACCCGTACCGAATTCAACCAGAGCGACCAACTCTGTGAAGAATAATCCAAACAGGCTGTCAACCGAACCCATTGCCCCGTCGCCACCGGAGCCTGATTAGGAAGAATGTCCCATCGTTGAGTACTGGAAGCATCCCGGGACACGACCAACTGACCGGACGAATTTAAGAAAAACGCGGCGGCAGAGTTGGTACTGATAACAGGCTCCGCCTGGATAAGCCGACGAACCAATTTCACCTGAAAATCAATCCACACCACTGGCGCCCCGTCACTGGCGAGCACATGAGTTGCCGTTCCTGTAGATCCCAGCGCCAGCGCCTGCCTTCCCTCAGAAATATTATTCGACTGTATCATTACCGCATTCGACCCACTTGCCAGCCACCCATGCTGCCCGGCAAGACTTCCCGGGAGCACCGCCGGCGCCTCAAACCCTTCCACAAAAGGCAGCCGGTAATAGGCATTGGATAGTGATGGCACTCCGCCCACACCTCGTTCCACACCATCACCGATGCCATCGTCATCCGTGTCACGAAGTCGGGGATTGGTTCCCATGCGGTATTCGTCTAGGTTTGAAAGTTCATCCTGATCGGAATCACCCCGTGCATCCAGCGAATTACTGGAATTGAGGCCATACAGAGCCTCCCAGTCGTCGGGCAGGCCATCCCCGTCCGCATCTATATCGGGGGGCGAATTGGTGGAAACCATAACCGCATCCAGAAATCCGGCCCGATACAGCGATCCTTTCACCCCAAACCCAGAATACTCTTTTGAGTGGCAGGCCAATGCGAGGTTCTTCGCCCACCGTTCCCCGTTAACATAAAGAGTCCAGTCGCCTTTGTTATAATCCTGACAGATCGTGAATCGACTCCATGCCCCCGCAATCAGCGGCGGGTGATTGGTTAGGGTTATCCAATCGTAGCCGTCGCGCGCCACAACCCGCCCCTCATTATTCACGAACAACCCCACCCCCGAAACAGCATCCAACACCGGCATACTTGCAATTGACCGGAATACGGGTTTGGTCCTGAAATCTGTCCAAATTACCGGAAGCCCCACGGTGGCCACGGGATTGAAAATTGACACAGGAGAAGTGCACCCACCTAACTGAAGAGCCTGGAGCGCCTCCCACACCACGCCAGTCTGAACAACTGCCGCAACATTCAACGCAACCACGATCCACCCGTGTTGCCCCGCAAGATTGCCGTTTGTAATCGCAGTCGGCTCAAAGGTTTCGACAAAAGGAAAACAACGATATGCTCCCGCATTCGTCGGGGAATATCCCCGCATGATTTCAGCCCCGTCACCCATCCCGTCGGAATCCGTATCCCGATTAAGCGGATTAAGTCCGAGACGATACTCTTCCACAGTGGTGAGGCCATCGAGATCTGGATCATCGGAGGCATCGGACGGATCAAACGGATTGAAGCCGCAGGCGATTTCCAAAGCATTCGAAAGACCGTCCCCATCACTATCAATATCCCCAGGCGCCTCGGTTGTCACATGGAGATCATCCAGCCATGTTGCCGCGTTGCAGGCACCTGAAACCCTGACGCCAGTATATTGGGTGAGACGATTCGCAAATCTCTGATTGACGGCCACGGGAAACCCGTCGAGGCATAAACTCCAGACAGAATTTGAAAAATTCTGCATGACAGTCAACCGGTGCCAGTTCGTGCCTGATGTCACGGGCGCATTCGTCACCGTTTTCCAGCACTCCCCATCGCGCACAACAAGAGACCCTTCTCGGTCGAAGTAAAACGAGGCCGTAGTGGAAGACTGAAGAACAGGGAATCCCGTTATTTTACGCCACACGGGAATGACCCAGAAATCCGTCCATGTGGTTCCCGAAAAAGCCCCCTTTACGACATGAAAGAGACTGGGTGTTACGCTCGATGATGGAGCCAATTTCAACGACTGACTGCCTCCAACACTCTTATCTCCCTGAACGAGCGCCCAGTTGGTTTGAGAGACAAGCCAGCCATGCTGACCCGCAAGATCGCCATTGGTTACCGCCGGAGCCTCAAAGAGTTCGTCAAATGGCAGTGTCGCCGACCAACGCGGATCATCATAAACGGCCGAATTTCCAAACGCCACTTCTGCGCCATCATTCCACCCGTCATGGTCGGAATCAGGATCATGAGGATTAAGGCCTAGAGTATACTCTTGAAGAGAGGTCAGGCCATCCCGGTCGGGATCGGAAGAGGCATCGAATGCATCATAAGGATCAAGCCCATTGGCCAGTTCCCAATCATCGGGCAAGCCATCTCCATCCGAGTCCGCAACCAATCCGGGCGGAGCATTGGTCGTCGCCGCAATCTGATCAAGTGCCGTATCCGAATAGAAGGCGCCAGCAAAGCGAAGCCGTGCCAATTCCGGGGCCGTGCCTGTAAACGGAAGTGATTTCAGGACATTGGTTCCATTGAGCCACAATCCCCAGGCACGGCGTGCATAATCGAGCTGAACCGTCAATCTCACCGCATTGCTGCGTGTCAGCGCCGGGGCATTGGTCAGCGTCATCCATTCGCCGGGTGGCCACGAGTTATCATACACAACGATCTTGCCGGCTTGATTGATGTAAAATGAAGCGGCGGATTGCTCAGCGGGGAAAAGGGCATCACTGGCTGAACGCCAAACGGGTATTGCCTGATAATCGATCCAGAGCCGGCTTAATCCATGAGTGGCCAGAGGATGAATTATTGCCTCACCCACATTGGTCGAGGCGCGAAGCCATAAAGTCTGGCTTCCTGATATCACCGGATTCGTGGACACCACCGCAAGAAGGCCTCCACTCGAAACCCATTGTTTCTGACCCGAAAGAATTCCGATGGTAATGGACGGGAATTCAAACGATTCAACAAATGGAAGACGAGCATGATCGTGTCCGTTCGTCGGGGAGAACCCGTTCAGGATCTCCGCACCATCCCCCATTCCATCCCCATCGGAATCCCCATTGCGGGGATCGGATCCGAATCGGAGTTCATCCGCCAGCGATAATCCATCTCCATCGGCATCAGCCAGGGCATCAAACGGGTAGTCCGGATCAAGCCCGAGTTCAATCTCACGGTACCCCGGAATACCATCCCCATCTTCATCCGGATCGGACAACACCAGGTCGATCCCTGATACAACCGAGGTGACTGTGACAGGATTCAGTGGATACTCCCCGTACGCCTCCCATGATTCCTGCCTTTCGTTCTGGTTGGAATCACGCCAGGTCGAAATCATCCATGTCGCTGCGCCGCGTCCCGTTACAACATGATAAGCGCCGGTTGAGGTGATATCTGTCAAGGCCCCCAGACCCGAACCATTCGCCGAAACAGCCACTATCCGGATGAACCCGCCTTGAGATCGG
>CAIZMS010000122.1 GCA_903934155.1 uncultured bacterium
TGACCGCCAAGGTCGGCCTGCTACCCCGCGTTCACGGCTCGGCCTTCTTCGGCCGCGGCGAGACACACGCGCTGGGCACGGTCACCCTCGGCACCAGCGGCGACGCCCAGGATATGGACGCCATCACCGGCGGCCCCACGTCCAAGGCGTTCATGCTGCACTATAACTTCCCGCCCTACAGCGTCGGCGAAACCGGCCGCTTCGGTTCACCCGGTCGCCGGGAAATCGGACACGGCAATCTGGCCGAACGATCCCTGGCGGAAGTCGTTCCGAAGGATTATCCCTATACGGTCCGGTTGTTGTCGGACATCATGGGCTCGAACGGATCAAGCTCCATGGCCAGCATCTGCGTGGGCACCCTCGCCCTGATGGATGCGGGCGTCCCGATCACCGCTCCAGTCGCGGGCATTTCCTGCGGCCTGTTCACGGCGCCGGGCAAGGCCAAGACCGTTGTGGATATTCTCGGTGACGAGGATCATTGCGGCGACATGGATTTCAAGGTCGGCGGAACCCGCAAGGGAATCACCGGCTTCCAGCTGGATCTCAAGATCCGCGGGCTGGAATGGAACATCGTCGAGGAAGCCTTCGAAAAGTGCCGCATTGCCCGGATGAAGATCCTGGACTACATGGAAAGTGTCATTGCCAAGCCGCGTGAAGAACTTTCCCCGTACGCGCCCCGGATCACCGTGGTGACCATCCCGGTCGACAAGATCGGCGAACTGATCGGCCCCGGCGGCAAGAATATCCGCCGTATCGTCGAACTCAGCGGCGCCCAGATCGATATCAACGACGACGGCACGGTCAAGGTCTTCAGCAGCAAGGAAGAAGGCATGAAGCTTGCCCTGCGCGAGATCAACATGATCACCGCCGACCCCGAGGAGGGCGTGATTTATGACGGTATCGTGACCGGAATCACCAAGTTCGGCTGCTTCGTCGAGATCTTCCCCGGTCGCGACGGCTTGGTTCACATCAGCGAGTTGGCGGACTTCCATGTCCGGAACGTCGAGGATGTCTGCAAGGTGGGCGACCAGATGTGGGTCAAGTGCATCGGGATTGATGAAAAGGGCCGGGTCAAACTCAGCCGTCGCGCCGCGATGGTGGAGAAGGATGCCGCCGCCCCCGCTCCTGCCGCGCAGTAAGACAAAGTCCACTAAACACAAAACGGGAAGAAGGGAAACCTTCTTCCCGTTTTTTCTTAGTCTTTCGGCATCTGGAGCTGAAACTGACGCCCGAATTTGGCGGAGTTGATCGTCAGCGGACTGGGACTCCTGACCGGTATAGCCGGCAGGTTCGTGGAACCCAACTCACCTGCCGCCTGGGCTTCAAGCTCGCGAAGCTGGCTTTCCTGCATGGGCCGTTCCATAAAATCCCGGTAATCGGCCTCAACCGCCTTCACACGACGCCCCAACTCATTCAGTTGCTTGGTCAGCATCGTGTTGTCGATCTCGAGGGCGGCCACCTTATCCTTCAGCTGGTCGATCTCGCCATCGCGCCCCGAAAGCTCGGAAGAAAGATTTGAGGAAATCACCGAATGAGCCCACAGGATGTTCCGGGTAATATCCTTGCGCATCGTGGTGGCCGTCTGGACCGAAGCCAAGGCCGCCCCATCGGCCACTTTCTTGATTGCGGAGGCCGCCTCCTGCCGGGATTTTTCAGTACGGGCCATCTGCTCGACAACATCCGTCCGGATCGCACTGATCCGTTCGCTGTTCATCCAGACAATCGCCGCCAAAACCCCCGTAAAAGCCACCGTAAACCCAAGCGTCAACCACAGGTTGCGTTTCCGGGCCCGACGGCGTTCTTCGCTGAGAAACTTTTTGAATGAATTCAGAATCGGCAGGGAATCCTCGTTCAGGGCGGGATCCCCGGCCAAAACGGGGAGATTCGAACCCTGCGCGGAATCCTGACTCGCAAAACCCGGGGGAGGATTCACGGGCGTGGATTTCTGAAAATTGCCGCGAAGGCCCGACATTCGCTCGGAAATCCGAGATAGGGCTTCCGCCTGCAGTCGCAACACTTCGGTAAGGCCGTCAACCCCCCGGTGATCCGCCTCTGGAGTCTGTTTTTCGTCTGTCATGATTTCTTTCGCCGGAACCAGTTTCCGAATAGTCCGCCCTTGTTATCCTCATCCCGCTTCAACGCGTGCCATTTTTTCAGCTCCCGCTGAAGTTGGGCCTCCACCGTATTCAACACGCCACCCCTCTGTGCCGGTCGGGTCGCTTCCAATCCCTGCTCTTCCAGCGATTCGACCCGGGTCGGCTCATGCTCGGCACCACTCTCCTCAGGTCCCAACACCTCAGCATGAACCACCTCGGCGTCCAGAATAGAGGGTCTGCGAGCCGCTTCCGGATTTCCAGATCCCGCCTTTTTTCTCATTTCCCGAAGCTGACTCTCGCGCTTTTCAAGCTCTTCCATCGCCCGGGCCATCATGTCGGATGAAGTCTTAATTTCTTTTTTGATTTGCGCAA
Source organism: uncultured bacterium (assembly GCA_903934155.1). Classification (GTDB taxonomy): domain Bacteria; phylum Verrucomicrobiota; class Kiritimatiellia; order CAIKKV01; family CAITUY01; genus JAABPW01. The sequence continues at coordinate 2,469 of CAIZMS010000122.1, forward strand.
GCTTTTCCGCCGATTCCTTCTCCCTGCGGGATGTCTCCTTCTGGAGATAGTCGTATCGACCCCGGATATTTTCGAGCTCGCGGCGCATCAACTCCTTTTCCCCGGCGGAGGCCTGAAGCTCCTTCTGAAGCACTGCAAACTTTTCATTCAGGGTCAACCGGGCAAATCGAGCCTCCACGCCATCCCCCTTGGAATCTGTCTCAGACGCGGCGGTTCCTTCCACAACCCAGTCAATGGCGGCGGGCCTGACGGTTTCCCGACCCGACACCTGCTTGAGACTCAGGTTGGCCAGCATCAAGTTATTCAGATCCCGCAGGATGGACTCCTTTTCATCTTTAACCTGATGCGCGGCAATCCGCCCCTCCTGCTTCGCCCTCGCAAGTGCTTCCCGGGCGTGGCTCAGCTGGGCGGAAAGGGCCTCCTCGCGCTGGCGGGCCAGAAGCAAATCCTTCTCCAACTCCACATTTTCAGGTTGATCGGGGGGGACAACTTTAGCCTCCAATGCTTCGCGGGCAGACTTTTCCGCCGTCATCTGGCGTTGCAGATCCGCCATTTCGGTCCGACAAGTTTCCAATTCGTTCTGGCTAGCCGTCAGCTCAGCCTGGCTAACCGCCAACTCCGCCTGACAGGCCGCTAACTCAGCATCCCGTTGTGTCATCTGGGTGGAATGGGCGGCCACCAAACCCGCTCGAAGCGATTCCCCTTCGCTTTCAAGGATCGCCATCCGCGCAGCTGTCGCATTAGCCTCCACCAGTTGGCACTGAGCTTCCGAAAGAAGTTTTTCCTGGTTGCCGCGATCAAAGTCCGCCTGCTCCAGTTTCGCCTGAAGTTCCTCAATCCGGGCTTCCCGGTCGGCAACATCCGCCTGGGCCTTCTGATGGGCCCCGCCCAGCTTGCTGATTACCTCCGCCACCGTGGTTCCGCAACTTCCCAGAATCGCACGGCATTCCTGTACCAGAAGGGGCAGGAGTGAATCATCGAGCACGGCCCGATTCGGAGTTCCCGCCTCAACCAAGGCAACCCCGAAAGGAATGGATTTCTCGGAAGCCAGTGTCCAGATGGCCAAAAGATTCAAGGGACCATAGGTCGTTCCATCGTTAAATTGAACCGACCAATTGAGTCTCAGTTCAGGAAGACTTTGAACGGGAACCCAGGTGGCCTGATCCGTGGACAACTCACACCCGGGAATCATCCGGGCATCCACCGCCCATAAACACAGCGTGGCCTGATCCACCGGCCCGTAGATGGCCCCCTCCGGGGTTCGCAAATAGTGCAGACAGAAGAGAGGCGGCGTGGGATCCATGGGGTCAGCCCCCCCCATTCCCGGATTCAGCCCGCCGGTACTGGGGTTGCCGCCGGGGTTTCCGGCATGGGTTTTGATTCACCGCAACATACACGGAATCCTCCCCTAAAATGCGCTCCAGTTCGCGAACCAGAGCTTCGTCGCAGGTCACCTTGTACTGGTTGTCGGTATCCAGAAACACTTTTTCGCCCGACGCAAATTCCAGGCAGATATGAACATCCGTTCTCCCGGGATGGAGGTTGAGGGCATCCCGAACTTTTCCCAGCATATCAGGGCTGCTTTCGACCCGCTCTGCGGGAAGTTCGATGTTGACCGTCTCGACAAACAAAGCAGGACAGTCGCGCAGCGGATAGACTTCACTGGCAATGATCCGGGGCACATTCTCTTCAAACCGGACTTCTCCGCACAGCATAATAGCTTGATCCTGAACAAGAACCGACTTGTAGTCCCGATAGGCATCGGGATAGACGACCACCTCGACACTGCCATCAAGATCCTCCAGCTTCAGGATCGCCATGGGCTCTTTTTTCTTGGTCATCCGGGGCGTCAGGGTGGAGATCAGCCCCCCCACCCGCGTCATGCTGCCCGCCTCGAGTCCCTTCAATCCCTCCACATTCGACAACTGATAGCGCTGCAGAAGGCCGGCATACTGGCTGAGGGGATGCCCGGTCATGTAGATGCCCAGCAGTTCCCGCTCGCCGGCCAGTAGCTCGCTTTCGGACCACTTATCGGCGTCGGGCAGAGCCTTGTCATCCGCCGTAACCTGGGGTTCCGTGGCCATCAAGTCGAACAGGCTCGCCTGGCCGGACGCCTTGTCGCGGGCGGCGGCACTGGCCCGGTTCAGGGCAAAATCGATTCCCGAAAAGAGGCGGGCACGGTCCACGCCCGGACTGTCAAAAGCCCCGCACCGGATCAGGCTTTCCGTGACCTTCTTATTAATCACCTGCCCCTGCAAGCGCTGGCAGAAATCCATCAGTCCCTTGTAGGGTCCATTCCGCTTCCGTTCCTCGACGATATCCCGCGACGCCCCTTCGCCCACATTCTTGATCCCGGCAAGGCCGTACCGGACCGCCCCCTTGACGGGACTGAACCGGACTTCACTGAAGTTGATATGGGGCGGCAGCACCTCCAACCCGATGACCCGGGATTCGGCGATAAACACGGGGATTTTGTCAAGATTCCCCATTTCGCTCGACAGCAAGGCGGACATGAATTCCTCGGGATAATGAGTCTTCAGGTAGGCCGTCTGAAAGGCCACAACACTGTAGGCGGCACTGTGGGATTTATTGAACCCGTAGCCGGCAAACTTCTCGATCAGGCTGAAGATCTCCTCGGCTTTCCGGGCGGGAATGTGGTTTGTTTTGGAACACCCCTCCACAAACTTGGCGCGCATCTTCGCCATTTCCTCGGCCTTTTTCTTGCCGATGGCCCGCCGGAGGTTGTCGCCCATGGCCAAGGAAAACCCGGCCAGGACATTGGCGACACGCTGCACCTGCTCCTGATAGATCATGTAGCCGTAGGTGCCCTTGAGGATGGACTCCATCAGCGGATGGGCATACTCGATTTTTTCCGCACCGTGTTTACGTTTGGTAAAACTGTCAATGAACTCCATCGGGCCGGGCCGGTAGAGCGCGTTCATGGCGATCAGTTCTTCAATCATCGTGGGGCCCAGCTTCTTGAGACTGTCCCGCATGCCGCCGCTTTCAAACTGGAACACCCCGACCGTGTCGCCGCGCTGAAAAAGCTCGAACGTCGCCTGGTCATCCACCGGGATCGTGTCAATATCCACCGCTTCGCCACGGGTCTGGCGGATCAAGTCCACCGCTTCCTGGATCACGGTGAGGGTCTTCAGGCCCAGAAAATCCATCTTGAGCAACCCGATCTTACCGATGGGATCCATGGCATACTGGGTGATAATCTGATCATCCTTGTCGAGGGAAAGCGGGACAATCTCGATAAGGGGCTTTTCACCGATCACTACGCCCGCCGCATGGGTTCCGGCATTTCGCAGAAGCCCCTCCAGGATAAACCCGAAATCCAGGATGCGCTTGCAGTTCGCCTCGGTCTCGTAGGATTTCTTGAAATCGGGATTCTGCTCCAGCGCCTTGGCCAGGGTAATCTTGGGGTCATCCGGAATCATCTTGGCAAGCCGGTCGCACTCGGAAAACGGCAACTCCATCACACGCCCCAGATCACGGATGACCGTCTTGGCCCCCAGCGAGCCGAAGGTGATGATCTGGGCACAGTTCCCGCGGCCATACTTGTCCTTGACGTAGTCAATCACCTCGCCCCGCCGGGCCTGGCAGAAATCAATATCGAAGTCCGGCGGCGAAACGCGCTCAGGATTGAGGAACCGCTCAAAAATCAACTCATACCGGATCGGGTCAATTCCCGTAATTTCCAGCAGATAGGCCACCAGACTTCCCGCGCCGGATCCCCGGCCCGGCCCCACCGGGATTCCCTTGGTCTTGGCGTGGCGGATAAAGTCCCACACCACGAGGAAATAATTGATAAAGCCCGTCTTTTCGATGATGGACACCTCGTACTCGCAACGCGTGACGAGTTCGGTTTCGCGGGCATCGCGCGGATGGGCGGGATCCTGCACCCCATAGCGTTTCAACAGGCCCTTGCCGCACAGTTCGATCAGGTAGTCCTTCTCGGACAATCCCGACGACACCGTGAATTTCGGAAAATGAAGCCCGCTGAAGTCGAACTCGTAATTGCAGCGCTCATCAATGCGAAGGGTGTTGGTGATGGTCTCGTGAA
>CAIZMS010000123.1 GCA_903934155.1 uncultured bacterium
ATCCGCCGTTATCCGGATCTTGTGGTGCATCGGATCCTGGCGGCGATCCTGGAGTCGCGCGCCAATCCGTATCCCGGTGACGAACTGGAACGGCTCGCCCTCCATTGTTCCGAAACCGAGCAGACGGCTCAGGAGGCGGAGCGCGAATTGCTGGAAATCAAGAAATACCGTTTTTTGGCCCAGCAGATCGAGCAGCATGATGTCCGGGTTTATGACGCCGTGGTGGTCAAGGTTATGAATTTCGGATTGTTCGTCGAGCTTGACGGGTTGAGTGTCCAGGGGCTGATTCATGTCTCAGCGATTTCAGACTCCTTTGTCCAGTTTGATCCGGGGCTCAAGGCCTTGCGGGCGGGGCAGGATGTCTACAAGCTGGGTACGCGGGTGAAAGTGTTTGCCGTGAAGGTGGATTTTGAAAAGCGGAGAATTGACTTCTCGCTAAAGCGACCGGAGCCGAAACGTCCTGCGAAAGGACGGCCCGAACAACGGAAGGGACAGAGGAGACGGCGGTGATGCAAAGGGGGAGGCAGAATTCAGTATTCAGAATTCAGTATTCAGAAATCAGATGTTGGAAGTTGGGATGCGGATTCCTGATGGTCTGGGTGGTCATGGGGGTGACGGGGTGGGCGGGGGGGATGGCTGAACTGGATGCGCGGTTCACGCCGGTCGAGACGCCGGTATTCATGGAGTATGACGTCGGATACCGGTGTCTGAATAGTGAATTGCGCAAGGTGGGGAAGATTGTCGCGACCACCACGATCGGGCGATGGAAGCACCGGGGCACGGGGCGGGATGTTCCAGCCTTGTTCCTCGACATGCGGGTGGATTCGCCGGACAGCGGGAAAGCCGGGCAGCGGAGCCGGATTTCGATTCATGACCGTATTGTGGCGGTGATGACGGTTCCGGACTTGCAGGCTTTGGTGTTTTCGAAGTACACGGACGAAGTCCTTAACCCCTTGATCGGCCGATCGAAAGAAACTTTGCAGTGGTCTCTCTATGATACCCAATCCGGTCGCCTGGAATACGAGAATCATGACTTGAAGCAGGGAGAGATCAAGACGTTTCTCATGAATCCCGAGGCGTTGATGGAGTTAAGCCGTAAGATCAGGCCGATCCTGGAGTTTCTCGTCATGCAGACCCTGTCGCCGGACTCGAAGGGGGGAAATCAGGATCAGGGGCGGATTGTCGTGAATATGGATGGAAAGGTTGTCTCCTTGCGCATTGTGACCGAGCGGAAAAAATCTCCAGCCTGCCTGGCCCGGCGACGATTTGACTCGATGGGCATCGAAACGGTGGCCGAGCGGGGAAGTTCGATCAAGCCGCGTGATTTTCATGCGTGGAGTATGACCTTTAAACAACTGGCCAAAACACTCCAGGACGGCTCTCTGATGGAATCTGCTGATCATGCGCCCGTTGAGACCGTGGTGCCGTTGGCTGTGGATTATGAATTGGGATTGGGCAATATCCGGGCCACGATGACCTCGATCCATCTTGGGGCGGACATTAAAGCGGCCGTATCTTCAGCTGTGGCGGAAAGTCCAAAAGCGGTGGGTCAGAAATAGTCCGGTGCATATCAGCCCTTCGGCGCACACTTTGGGAAGAACTTTAACCATGTCGGCCTGGATATGGCCGACATGGAAAATGAGACTCGACAGGGCCTGAGGCAGGACCGGATTCCGGATAAAATAGAGGTGAAAGAGCCAGACCAGGAGCTCTGAAAGCCCGTATGACACGGCCCACACGATCCAGAACCGCACGAATTGACGGCGGGTTCCCTCCAGTTGCCTGCGGTCGAAGGTCCAGAGTTTGTTTCCCGTAAAGCTGAAAAGACCCCCGCACGGGCGGCTGATGAGGTTGGCCCCCTCGGGTGGAAACCCGGCGAAATGGATCAGCACACCGTAAATCGTAAAGTCCGTGATGGCGCTTCCCACCCCGACGGTGACGTATTTTTTAAGTTGCGAGATCCAGTTCATGGTCGATGTGTCGAGGACTACTTGCCGATAACCAACCGGGCTTCGACTCCGGAATCCTGTGAATTAATCGTGAGTTTGGCCTGACCCAGAGCCCGCAAGACATCAGCCAGGACGCCCGCCTGATTCAGGGTGTCGCGCATTTTTTCAGACTGGTCCGATGAGGAGAACAGAGTGGCCAATTTCAGGACGCCGGTTGCATTTTTCACCGTCGGGGCAATGCTTTCCAGATTGATCCAGCTCAGGCCGCAGGGGCCTGGTTTGGAAGAGGATCCCCAGGCCGGATTGCCTTGATGAGCGGGGGGCATCAGGGTTTTCAGGACGGAGGCATTGCTGGAAAGGATGAGCCAGTCGCCCGATATCGTATAGGCGACCCGTTCATCCGGCTCGAAAGACCCGTAAAAGTTTTTTCGGGATTCCTCAATGAGAGTCAAGCCCGCGCCGTTTTCCAGGGAGGTGGAGCGGAGAACAAGGCTGAGATTGTACTGGCTGTTCAGCTGGGTAATAGCCTGTTGGATCCGGCTGTCGGCCGCATCGCGGTTACCCACTTGAATTCCGAGAAGGAGGGTGGGCGTCTTAACCCCTTTGACGAAGTTGCGAATGGTTGAACCCATGGGACCGCGAAGCCGTCCGTTATGCTGCTGGTCGAGGAGGGCCACAAAGGCGAGGGCGCCGGATGGGGCGCCCAGGGGATCGAACAGGGGACGCAGGGCGTTTAACCAGAGAAAGTTCGATTCCGTTCCCATCAGCGAATGCACCCAGTTCAGGGGCAGAAGGGTGAGGAAGTCCGAGGTGGTTCCGGTCAGATCCGTCACCGTCTTCATGCCGGATGTTTCGCTCAGGGGCGGGGTCGGTGGTAGAGGAAGGCGTCCATTGAGGTACAGGGAGATGTGTTCCGGATCCAGCGTGAGTTCGTAGGTTACCAGACTCTGACGGGTCTCGATCCATCCCCAATGTCGCGGGGTTCGTTTCAATTGTGCACGGGCTTGTTCCGGTTTTTCCCCCGTTGCCACGGTCAGGCGGCCCGGGTAGGTTTCAGCGGCTTCAAGCAGCACACGCACCCCCGTCGGATCCTCGGAAATGCAGGCCAGTACCATGCCTTCGGTCAGGGCCAGCGAGAGCCGCAGATTGGTGTTTCCGAACTTCGTCCGGCTCCGCCAGAGTGTCAGCTTACCTTCATTGAGAGTGACAGGAACGAGGTCACGGGATTTGATCCAGGCCATTTGCCAGCGCAATGTGCGGCTTTGTCCGCCGATCCAGGAGGCGCAGACCAGGGCCGGTTTTTGTTGGGTGCCGAGTGAGGGGACATACGCCAGGACAGACTGGTCGGAGACGAGCCGGTTGACCCATTGTTTTGTAACGGGATTATTGCTGAAGTCTTTAAGGTCCTTGTCCGGAACCCCGGCCGCCTGTACCGCCCGGAGAATCATGGGGTTGTTGAAGAGGTTGTCCCACTCTCCGGCGAGGTTCCGGTGTACGCTGACGCCCGAGGCGTTCAGGGGAATGGCCGAAAAGGTGCGTTCTGGGCGATAGGGGACATAGAACAACCACCCTATTCCGATGGTCAGGAAAACAACGAGGAGAACCCAGAATAGGAGAGGTTTTCGCGCGGTCATGACGATCACTTGATTTTGCCTTCAGCAACCTGTTTGAGGAAGTCTGCATAGGCGAGCTTCAAGCCTTCCTGAAGCGGGGTGGGAGCCTTCCATCCCAATTTGCTCAGTTTGGTCGAGTCCAGCAGCTTCCGCGGAGTGCCGTCGGGTTTCGAAGTGTCAAATACGATTTTGCCGGTATAGCCGACGGCGGTTTGGACGAGATGAGCCACTTCCTTGATAGAGACTTCGGTTCCGGATCCGATGTTGATGATCTCGCTGTCCTCATAGGTATTCATCAGGAAGACACAGGCGTCGGCCAGGTCGTCGGAATACAGGAATTCACGCAGGGCAACCCCGGTTCCCCAGATGGTGACCGTGGGGGCCTTGGCGGTCTTGGCTTCATGGAAGCGGCGGATCATCGCGGGGAGCACATGGGAGTTTTCCGGGTGGTAGTTGTCTGCCGGTCCATACAGGTTGGTGGGCATGACGCTGATGAAGTTGGTGCCGTACTGGCGGTTATAGCTTTGGCACATGATGATGCCGGCGATCTTGGCCAGTGCGTAGGCCTTGTTGGTTTCCTCGAGATAGCCCGACAGCAGGGCATCCTCGCGGATGGGTTGGGGGGCGAATTTCGGGTAGATGCA
>CAIZMS010000124.1 GCA_903934155.1 uncultured bacterium
AGCCGGTCATTGACGCCCATCTTGTAGAGCATCGCATCCGCCAGGGTGGTTTTTCCACTGGCTGTGTGTCCCATCAAAACAAAGTTTCGAACGTCAGCAACAACAATGTCCTTCATGCTCGCTTTCCCTTCATTTTGTCCCTGCCATGATTACCCCGTCGCCGGATCACTCCAACCCCTTGAAAACTGTTTTTTTCTATCACAGTCAGCTCACACTAGACAATAGAAACCACACACGGACGCATTGCATGAACTGAAAGAAAGGAATTCCTGATTGTGAATGGCCTCATAATTGACCGGACATGAACTCAGGGCGGGGACGGCTCTCCGAGCCGGCCCCGGAGGCCTCGGAGAGGCTTCCTACCCAGATCATACCAAAAATTACTTAAGGACGGCCTGTTCCAGGCTGCTCAGGCCACCGGCATCGGTGACATCCGCAAAATGGGCGGCGGTCAGGAGTTTCGCCGCCTGGGCACTCCGTATCCCGGACGCGCAATACACCACAATCGCCCGCTTCCTGTCCCCCAATTCACCCACCCGGCCGCCCAAATCCTGGAGGGGAATGTTCTTGGCCGCAGGGTAGTGCCCCGCGCTGAACTCAGCGGGAGTCCGCACATCAATCACAACGGCTCCCTGCTGAATCTTCTCCTTGATCGCCGCTCGGTCAGCCGCTGATGGGCCTAATCCTAATTTAAAAACCACGACGACCATGACCAGCACAACCAAACCTAACCAAACCATATTCATTTTAGTTCCCCTTTCGGCATGATTTCCTTATATGCGTTCAACGACCCCGATCCGCGAAAGAGTATAGTTCACGGCTGGGCTTTTTCAACAGCCCCCTCAATGCACCATCTGCCACTGCTTGACGGTATCAATCGGGAAGATGAGCATGAGAATATTCAGGGTCAGGTTATCCCGCACGATCCACGCCAGCGCCAGTTCCACGATCACGAACAGGGCGAGAGCCAGTCGAAATCCCAGTTTTCGTGCCAGCAGAACTCCTGCGGCGCAGCAGAGGACATCGGACAGCGAGTTGACAATCGAATCCCCCGTATAGCCTTGTCCAATGGTGGCCTCCCGATAGCGCTGAATGATGAAGGGCGAGTTTTCCAGCACTTCCCAGACTGACTCAAGCAGGATGGCCAGGGTCACCTGCCACTTGAATGCGATCCGCCTGAATAACCCGCCCAGGATCCAGAACAGCAGGATGCCATGCAACACATGGGTAAAGCTGTAGGGATCGAAAACATGCTGCGAATTGTGGGCGCTCCAGATATCCCCGTCCCAGAAGTTAAGCCTCCCGCACGCGCACCACCAGATACGCCCCTCCGAGCGCAACAGCAGGACCGTCAGCACGAGACCCGACAACACAACCCATCCCGAACGAATGCGCATAAGCGCCCCACGCCACCCGCTGTTTTCCGCAACATTCATAAACAACCTACCCCCAGCACCAGTTCCTTAGCCGGTTGTTTTCCCCTACCGGCCAAGCGGCAACAAAGCCTCTTTCAGCGGCTGTATCCAGCGTTCCGGAACCGGATCATACACACCAAAGCCCGCGCAGAATTCCCAGTAGGCGAAACTCATCTTGCGCGCCAAGGCGGACTCCGCCACAAACCGCGTCCATCGGGCACGAGACTCCAGATCAGCCTTGCTGTAAGCGCCAAACTCCCCCAAATAGATCGGTCGCCGATGCTTGACCGCCCAGTCAATCGCCAGATCGAGATCCTTTTCGACAGCCTGTTGCTCAGCCTTTGTTCCCATCCATTTGGTGCCCAGCCACTGTGTCGACTCAGCTCCAACCCAGTTGGCTCCCTGATGCGTGAAGTGGAAGGGATTGTAGTAGTGGACTGTAACGGTCAAATGGCGATCCGCCTCGGGAAGTTTCAGATGCTTCAACTCGCCGATACCATTCCACCCCGCGGGACCAATCACCACCTCCCGTGTTGGATTCGAGGTCCGCACGACCGCCAGAGTATCGGCCAACAACCGATTCCATTTATCAGCCAGCAAATTACCATTGGGTTCATTCAACAGCTCGAACATCAATTCCGGAGGCTGGCCCGCATAATGCCAGGCAATCTGCTTCCACAGGGCCATGAACCGCTCACGATTCGCCTCCGGCTGCTCAAAGAGCTCATTATAGTGGTGCATATTCAGCACCACGCGTAACTTTCTATCAAGCGCCATGCGGACAGCCCAGTCCACGCGCTTGAAAAATTCAGGATCAATCCGGTAGGGGGGCATCATCTCAGCGTGGGCCGACCAACGCACCGGAATCCGCACCGAGTCAAAGCCCGCACCCCGTATCTTCTCGAAATACGACTCCTTGAGCGTCACCCCCCACTCGCCCTCCCGAGGCGCCTCGAGGGCATTCCCCAGGTTCACCCCACGCCCGAGAACCGGCTTTAACTGTTGAAAAAACGGATCCTTCTGGATCGTTGCGAGATCAAGGCGTTCCCGGGTGACCGCACGAATTGAGTCGACCACGAAACAATGCGCCCGACCGGGTTTGTCGAGCAACACATTCACCGAAACGACCTTCTTGAGATCCAGAGGATGACCTGAGGAGCCATGCCACATCCCGAACGGAACCACCACAACACCCTCACCATGTTCCGAAACCGTGACCGATTCGACATTGCAGTTGTGAACGCCGTCAGAGTTCGCATTATTCAGGCCTAAAAGCACACGCACCGGAATGTCTCCCGGATTACGCACATCCATTTCGACCGCATCATAGCCGCTCAGATCCCACACGCCCTGACGTGGCTGAATGATGACACTCGGCCACTGCGCCTGAGCTTCCGTAGTAATCTGGAGGGCATGCCCGCCTTGCGACGGAACACGCACCGATTGAGTCTGGCTGGCGCTCAGGCGCACCGCCTGGTCATCTTCGAAGTCGACCATCACCCAGGGTTTCCTGACCGCACCTTCTGCCAGGGCCCCTCCCGCAAGAACCACAAGAGCGGCACACACAACCCATTCCGAAATTTTACACATCGTTCATGAACTCCTGAACCGCCTGGATCAATGCCTGAAATTATTACCCTGATGATGCTCCCCATGGCCCTTGTGTCCACTCGAAAGACCTTCGATCAGCGAACAGGTTCCGGCGGGATCCGTGAGAAACATATAAACGCCAACCACGACGACGGTAGCGGCGGCATCCACAACGAGGGTGACGGGAGTGCCCAATGCCCGGAGTTGATAATCCTTCATCCGCTCCAGCCCTCGCTTCTCGATCAGAAACCCGGATACCCCCTGCTCATTGTAAACCTGATAATGCAATCCCCGCTCCTTCAAGACCGCCTCAGTCGTCTTATCCGCGTCAATCCAAATTCGAGCATTCGGATCGGCATCCTCCCATAATTTCGAGGTAGAACAAGCCTGGCAGCTGAAGAGAAACCCAATGAGAATCACTTGGAATAGTTGTTTTACCTGGCTCATGGCTTCACTTTCCTTGCCGTCTTGAGGGCATCCGGATTCTTTCTTGATTTAATGGTGCGCCAAATTGTGTTCAGTTTCCACTTAATTTGTCACTTTGCATGTGACAGTTTCCAAAACCAGACAACTTCACCCCACCAGGTTGCACATGTTACATGTCCCCATTCCAATGAAATCATGCGAAACTACAGATAAAAGATTTCTTTTTCCGGTTCAGCCTCGGATAGAACGCATGCCAGCATCCCGGCGGGATTGAGATGGCCAACGACCACGCGCCCGCTGTGTGCCAGCACATATTGGTTGCACCAGACAGCGCGCCGCGCACTGGGCGCCTCGATAACGTCAGCAAAGGGTGAAACAACCAGCAATCGGCCTGCTTCAACGGCCTTACGGACAAGCGTTTCATGCGAGGCCTCATCCAAACCCCATGGCTTTACCCAGATCATTGGCTTGCCATGTTTCAAGCCGGCCTTGAACACCTCCCGCTCCATGGGAGAGAGGAATCCTGAGAGAATGACCTCCCCCGCTTTCACCGGCAGGCTCCCATGCGGCGCCACCTCACCGCGCGAGGCAAGAAACCCCAGCTTGGGCATTTCCAGCAATCCCTTGTCGCCCAAGAAGCGGGGTTCGCCACCATTCATCACCATCTCATAATTCCGCGGATTGGATCGGATATAGTGCCGGATATTGGACAAGGCCTTCTGATCGCGCACGATCACATCCCAATAATTGCGGTGCCATATCGCCGAAGCGCCCACCGCAATTTTGCCCGGCTCGACACGGGCAGGCAATTGCCTGCCCTTCCCTCCGGCCGATGTCGCGCGACACGGCGGACTTGTAGGCCCCAATCACATCGCCCAGGGAGTGCCGCTCGCCGCGTGGAGACGCTGCCAACCGCACAATGCCGTGCATGTGATTAGGCATGATCACGAATTCATCAATCAGGGCATTGGGTAAATGCACAGGAATCGCCCGCCAACATTCCTCCGCCACCCGCCCCGCCTCATTCAGCACCATGCGCCCGTTCACGATCACCCCAAATAGCGCCCGGCTCCCGTGCGTGTTACAAGTCGCGAAATAGTGACCCGGAGTGGAGTAATCCCACCCCTTCATGCGGATGCTTTGGCGATTAGGGATCTTTGCGTCCATGATCTTTCAGGTCGACCACCCCCGCCAGTAGTTACGGATCCACGATCCATTCCGCCGACGGGTCGCAATCAGCCTGCATCTGGATCGTTTTGTTGACGTCAACTAAATGATCCAAGACAGCTTGGACGGAAACTTCACAGGCTGTCTTGGCCTTGGAAATAACCGCGGCGAAATTCCTCAATTCATCGCACCCGAGAAGCTGTTAAATGTCGCGCGCTAGCCAGTATTCAACGCCTCCTTCAGTCTGCTGGGCGCAGGACTCAAAGGTCGCTGTGAGAGTCTGAACAAGTTCAGTCTTCATGATTCAAGTATCTCCGCGAAGTTCCAGGAAATCGTGGTTTTGATAATTTCCAGCTTGGCATAATCACAGGCCCCCGTCTATCTGCCACCATAACGATTCTTCCATCAGCAAACCGAAAAGCGCCACATCAGCAGGAGTTGAAGCGACAGGAACCGTGTGCCCATATAAAACGGTGGCCACCATAATCGCGCCATGCTCGGCAAATGAATACGGCTGTTTTCGCCGCCCTCCATTCGCTGATGCGGCCCCACATTGCAACCGCATTTCCCCCTCCAAACTTGAAGTCGCAAATTGCGACTTCAAATGCATCAGCTCTTGAAAAACGATTATAATCATTTCCGCATGTTCAAAGTCCCCTTGCATTTCGGATATGCAGGGCAGCCCCAGAACACTTCACCGACGTTCTTCCCTTTACTTGCAACGCGCGCGACCATTTTTTGCCCACAAGACGGACAGATGGGAGTTTTGTAATCCCCCCTTGTGGCATGTTCAAGCAACGCGGCTTGATCGGAGTCTGGCAATGCCAGAATACGGCGAAGCAGGTCAGGACCATCAATAAGCGTGATGGGCAGACCCCTGACAAACGACACCGCGTCCCCTGTGAAAGTTGATGTAGTAACAAAGAAACCTTCTGGGACCTGATGCTTTGCCATTACACCGAGAAGTTCACGCACCAACCCCACCTTGATTCGGTAAGGCAAATACGCCTTGCACTGCACAATGGCGGCGACATTCGGCTGATCAGGCTTGAACAGGTGAACATCGACCCCACCATCAGGCCCAATGCCATTCGATTTGGTCCGCCACCCGGTTCGGGCGAAATACCCCTCCACAAGTTGCTCAAACCGCTTCCACTCTAATTCTCGAATCAACTCGAGGGTGAACCGGGATGTTTCCATCTCCGCCGGCTCACTGAAATAGAACTTCGACGCATCAGGAAACTTGATTTTGGGCTTTGGCACATCAAATTCCGCGCGGCAAGACTCACAGCGTGCCTTTTTGCCAGCCATGTCACCCGGGGCAACCAGTTCACTACTGCAACACGGACAAATGACTTCAATATCTGGCCTCAACTCCCGCATAGGAGGATTCTTAGTAGCAGCTGGACGATTCGTGGATGCCTTACCATAAGTCGACACCAGATACACCACGGCGAATCCGAAAAAAACAACCGCAACAAACACAGCCAGCCCGAACAACACTTTCGGAAGCATCCCAGTTATCGCAAAAAGGAAGATCAGCACCCCAATCAACTTCAGAACATCCAGCGAAAAGTCATCTTTCTTCCGTCTTCTATCGGAAAAATGCTCATGTATAGACATAGATCTTTATCGGCTTTTCAGGGCATTACCCGCTACCAAACCTAACCTGCAAACCATTTCCGCACACCACGTCCCGTAGGCGTACAGAAATAGACTGGTGAAAACAAGAAAAGATTCGCGTGAGACTCTTTCCCAGTACGCCAAGGTGGCCACAATTCCAGCTTGCCTCTACCGCCTTGTAATATTGCGCAACCGAATGTATATTGGCGTTTATGAGTTCACCGATTTCAATTTCTGATCTTGCCAGGGCAGCTGGAGTCTCCAAATCTACGGTCTCCCGAGTGCTGAATGGAAAGGCAACTTCCGCCCGGATCTGCGGCGCAACCCAGGCCCGCGTCCTGACCGCCGCGAACCAACTGGGCTACCAACCAAACCTGATTGCCAGGAATATGGCCCTAGGCAAAGGAGTCTCGCTTAGCGGGAGTGCCATGGTTGCTCCCGAGGTGGCGGTGCCGGTGAAGCTTGTCCCCGAACCGGTGATCGTTCCCGAGGTAGAGGCGGTGGCAGTGGAGGCGCCGGTGGAGCCTGTCCCTGAAGTGGCGGTTATTCCAGAGGTAGTGCCTGAACCCGAACAACCGATACCTGTCCCCGAGATGGTCGTCCCCGAGGTGGCGGGGCCAGAGATCCCGCCCATCGTGGTGCTGCCGGTAGAGACTGTTCCTGAGCCAGTGGTTGTTCCCGAGGTAACGCCTGTCCCCGAGGCGGTAGTACCACCGCCAGTGGAGCCTGTTCCCGATGTTGTGGCGACACCGGAGCCTGTCCCCGCGGTGGTGCCTGTCCCCGAGCCAGTGCCCGAACCGGTGGTCGTTCCCGAGGTTGAAGTTCCCGTGGAGGGGCCCGATCTGGTTCCGATACCCGAACCAATTCCTGAAGTCGTGCCGCCGGTGAAGGCTGTCCCTGAGGTGGTGATCGTCCCCGAGGTGGTAGTACCGCCGCCAGTGGTGGCGCCAGTGGAGCCAGTTCCTGATGTGGTGGCGACGGAGATCGCTCCCGTCGTGGTTACCGTGCCAACGACGCCGGAGCCTGTCCCTGCGGTGGTGCCTGTCCCCGAGCCAGTACCCGAACCGATCGTCGTTCCCGTGGTGGAAGTTCCTCTGGTCGTGTCCGATCCGGTGCCGATACCCGAACCCGTTCCTGAAGTCTTGCCGCCGGTGGAGGTTGCCCCAGAGTCGGTGCCGATTCCCGAGATGGTGGCGCCGCCTGTGCTGGCGCCCGAACCGGCGCGTGAAATGGTTCCGATCCAATAGACGCCGGTGGTCACCGAAGCCGAGGGTGGCGACGAGGTTCTTGGACCCAAGGACGCAGGACTGGGGAAGGAGTGGGTAAATTTTCGGGACGTATGACACTTGTTCGCTCCCGGCTATTCTGGAATAAGGGGCGAATGAAGCCACTTTTTGAGAAATCGGGCGGATACCGGAAGTTAACCTCGTTTACATTTGCCACCTTGATTCATTTGGGAACAATCCGGTTCTGTAAGCGCTTCATCCCGTTCCGGGAAGATACGCTCGGCAAAACCACCGGCCAGATGATCGGTGCCGCACGTTCCGGGCGCCAGAATATTATCGAGGGATCAGAACGATCAGGGACTTCTAAAGAAACGGAAATGAAACTCACCGATGTTGCAAGAGCCAGCCTAGCTGAATTGCTCGGCGATTTTGAAATGTCCCTGGCAGAACGAAACACCATTCCCTGGAGCACACGATCCGGGGACTATCAGACTGTCTGGCAACTGACCCCACCACCTTTTGACTTCAGTGAGGATGTCATGCACGATTACTGAACCTATTTTCACCGCGAAAAGATGGCCTTTGTCCCTTGGAGTGGCAGCGATGACCCGGTAATCGCCGCCAATTCCCTGATAATTCTTATCCGGCGAACCATGGCTATGCTGGGCGGACAATTGCAACATCAGGGCGCGGCCTTCCTGAGTGATGGCGGTTTCCGGGAACGCCTGCATCAATGCCGCTCTGAAGCGCGCGATGCCGCCACATCAGGCGAGCCCTCCCCAGCCTGCCCCCTTTGCGAAAAACCAATGCAAAAGCGCAAGGCACGGGCAGGCAAAAATGCCGGCCACGATTTCTGGGGCTGCACCGCTTACCCAAGCTGTAAAGGAACCCGCCAGTTCGATCCCCCCTCCCCAAGTCCTGGGTCATGAGTCCACCATCCCTTTCCCCTTGATCCCAATGCCGATTTTCTGCTCTGATGGCTACATACCCCATGACCACTGCCGCCCAATGGATTCGAAGCCTGAAGCTTCTCCCCCACCCCGAGGGGGGATTTTACCGAGAAGTGTACCGTAGCGAGGAAACCCTGCCACGCAAGGCGCTGCCCTCCCGCTATTCCAAACCACGATCCATCTCGACCTCGATCTTCTACCTGTTGCGGGGACGCGACTGCTCCCGGTTCCACCGGTTGGCCTCCGATGAACTCTGGCACTTCCACGCGGGCAGCGCCTTGACCCTTCATGTGATTACTCCCCAAGGCCGATACCAGGCACGGCATCTGGGGGGAACCGGTCGAGGCGGACAATCACCTCAGGTGATCATCCCGCGACACCACTGGTTCGCGGCCACTGTCGACACGCCTCGCCGCTACACGCTGGCCGGCTGCACGGTGGCGCCCGGGTTTGATTTTGCCGACTTTGAAATGGCAGACCCGGCTACCCTTCTCCGCCTTTGCCCGGAAAAAGCGGCCCTGATCCGGCGCTTAACCTGAAAATTTCCCGCGAATCAACTATCAGGGAAAACCTGATTCATTTTCAGGGTTTCCCCGATTGTCGGAATTCCCGCTGAGTGTATATTTAATCCTGTTGGTAACTTATCTGTCTTTAATCTTTGCAAGGCAAACGCCATGAACCCGTTGATGAAAGTCGTTGTGATCGATGATGATCCCTCGATTCTGGTGCTGATGCGACAAGTGCTTCAGCGAAAAGGGCACACTGTACAGACCTATGCGAACCCTCTTGAATGCCCGCTCTACCAGGCCAAATCCTGCCCCTGCACCGCGGCGTCCCCCTGCCCCGATGCTGTCATCACCGACTACAATATGCCGGGGGTGAACGGCCTGGAATTTCTGGATGATCTTCACACGCGTGGATGCCAATGCTTCCACCGCGCCATCATCACAGGAAAAGGCTTGAGCGAAACGGATCGAGAACGAATGGTCGAGCGTAACATTCCGTTATTCTTCAAGCCTCTGGAAATGCACCTTCTCTACAACTGGCTTGACTGGGTGGAGCAAAAGACCCGATGGAACCGCCACATCCAGACCCTGCCAACATCCCCACAAGTCATCACCCCCCCTGCTCCGCGACCACTAATCGGAATCTGCGGAGACAGAGGGAATAACTGAAGCTAAACGTCTCAGGGCGCCAGGGTCGCCAGAAACGGCGAGGGCGGCAGGCCTTCGGCATTCCGGAGATTGGTCTGATCGGTCTCAAGCCAGCAGAACCGGACTGCCATAGGAACCTTGCCAGGCACCGTCACGAGCACCCGGTCGCCTTGAATCGCGGCATCCGCCTTCACCCACGGGGCATTGGGCCCGGCATCGGCAACCTGCGCCTCGAATCCGGTTGGAGCCTTGTTGTCCGAAGTCACCAGGGAGTCCGCCGTATCCGTGAACTTGATCAGGACCGCGTCCTTCTTCAGCTTGGCCGACTTGAATACCGGCCCGGTGACCGATTCGCCCAGTTCAATTCCATAGGTCTCGGCCAGAGCGAGACGGGCGAGCCGGGCTCCGATCTGGGGCTTGTTATCCGGATGGATGTTACCGAGATTATTGGGGTTATCCAGAGTGTGAATCATGCCCGTATTCGGCACAGTGGCGGCGACCCGGGCCTGGGCGGCACGGAGTTCACCCAACGCCTCGGGATCGTTCTTCCCATATCTGAACGGCGCGATCTCCACAAAATAGAACGGCATGTCCGGTCGCACGAACACCTCTCGCCAGGTGCTGATCAGATCCTTCATCTTCTGCTCATACGCCCCCTTGTCGCCCCGGTTCGACTCGCCCTGATACCAGATGGCACCCCGGATCGTCATCGGCGTCATGGGCGCAATCATCGCATTGTAAATAAATCCGCCCTTGTTTCCCGACTTCGTCTGGGGAGTCCAGGGCTCAATCCGGGTTCCGCCCCAGGCAGACTGAATCAAGCCGACCGGCACACCCAGCTTGGCCTGTAGATCCCGGCCGAAATAAAACGCTGTCGCCGAGAATGATCCCGAATGCGTCCCCACCTGAAGGATGGTTTCCGGCGAGCACGCGAACCACCCTTTGGTTCCCTTGAACACGGCCAGGGGACTATTGGTCTGAACCTTGTCGACCGAGAAAAGCCGCAACAACGGAAGATTGGCCGCCTCGCAGTCTTTCTTTCCAGAGGAGACCCCTAACAGACCCCACTCCATATTCGACTGTCCGGAGCAGAGCCAGACTTCGCCCACCAGGACATCCTCAACCGACGCCTCGTTGTGCCCCTGAACCACCAGTTTTCGCGGTTCGGAACTGGCCTTCAGGGAGGGCAGCATGGCCGACCAGTTTCCTGTGGTATCCGCCATGGCACGCACCATCTCACCGGCAAATAGGACCCTCACCGGCTCACCGGGATTGGCCTTACCCCAAATATGAACAGGCATCCCGCGCTGCAGAACCATATGATCCATGAACACCGGATCCAAGGTCACCGGCACCGGCATGATCGGCACACTGAAGGGAGGATTGGAGACACACGCCGAAATCAACAGAACACAGCCCAACATCAACCCATTGCGAATCGATCGAAACATAACCTCTCCCTTTCTTTTGAATAACTTCTCGTTCATCACCATTGACTGCGCATACCCTATACTATGGTTTGCGCAACCTGTCCAACCACTCCATTATTCCATTCGTTTCAGCACGGCGGCAAAGGCGCCATCGACGGCGTCTCGGGGCGGGAAAAGCTTGCGTTCGGCACCACGCGTGAAGCCGGGATGATCCTTGAGCCAGGATGTGACCATCCCCTCATCCTCCTCGGTTTCCAGACTGCAGGTGCTGTAGACAATCCGTCCCCCCACCCGAACCCGTTCAGCCGCTCCATTCAGGATGGCCCGCTGGGTTTCGCACACTTTGGCCAACCGCTCCGGCGAAAATCGCCAGCGGGCATCCGCCCGGCGCCTCAACACTCCCGTATTCGTGCAGGGCACATCGACCAGAATGCCATCGAACAAAAGACCAGCCAGTTCGGGCACCCCGACCCCACCCCGGCTACAGGCGGCCATATCGCCTTCAATGACCCGCACTCCTTCCAGATCCATCCGGGCTAGATTGTCGTGCAGGAACCCCATCCGGTCGGCATGGATATCCATGGCGGTCAGGGTTCCGCCGCCGCCCAT
>CAIZMS010000125.1 GCA_903934155.1 uncultured bacterium
GATCCCCATGTTTATGCGCAACTGTGGGAGGCTCTTCGTGCAGGGCGGGAATGGCGCGGCGAACTGTGTAATCACACCAAATCAGGAAAGGTTGTTTTTGAGTGGAACACGCTATCGCCCCTGCGGGATGACAAGGGGCTGATTAGTCACTATGTGGCAATCAAGGAAAACATTACCCAGAAGAAGCGGGCGGATGAAGAGCGAAGGCAGTTGGCCGTTCAATTGATGCATGCTCGAAGGATGGAGACTCTCGGTCAACTGGCCGGAGGCATGGCGCACGACTTCAACCACCAGATTCAGTGTATTTTGGGTTTCACGGAAATTCAGCTACGGCTGGCTGCGGAGGGTTCGGAATTACACCAGGATCTGGCGGGAATCAAACACTCTTGCCTGATGTCACGTGAATTGATTCGGCAATTGTTGGCGTTTAGCCGGAGTCAAGTCCTTGTGCCTGCTGAAGTCGATATCAACAGGCTTGTGGAAGGTGTTGCGAGGATGATTCAGCGGGTGGTTGGGCCGGGCATTCTCTTGATTCACGATTTGTTCCCTTCTATCCCGCTTGTTTCTGCAGATCCGGCACAAATCGAACAGGTGATTGTGAATTTGATTATGAATGCCCGCGATGCGATGTCGGATCAAAGGGGAGAGATTGTTATTGCCACGCGAAATGACTATTTCAGCGCTCACGATAAGGATCCTGAGGGTGAAATCAATCCCGGAGGTTATGTCTGCCTGTCTGTTTCGGACACGGGTTCGGGCATTGCTCCCGAGGTGATGACACGGATCTTTGAGCCGTTTTTTACAACGAAAGAAGAGGGGAAAGGTGTGGGGTTGGGCCTAGCCACGGTGTATGGGATTGTGAAACAGCATGGCGGCTTCATTCGGGTGTTCAGTCAAGAGGGGAAAGGGACTACTTTTCGGGTTTTCCTGCCGATTCTTGAAGCGGACTCGGATCGGCCAATCCCCATGTCCAAGCATACCGCATTAAGTCAATCCGGTTGTGGAGACCCAATTTATGCCGGATATTCCGGCTGTGCGACTGCACGGTAGCCTCGGTGATGTGGAGGTGTTCGGCCACTTCCTGATCGGATTCTCCGCTCGCCAGGGCGCGCAATACGGCGATTTCCTTTTTGCCCAGGATATTGAACGCCGAATCGCGATGTCCGTGGATGTCGCCGAGGATCTGTCGATAATGAGCCGAATAGAAACGCCCCCCCGCCGCAAGGCTTTCAAGAACGGCGGCAAACTCATCCATCGTGCAATTCTTTTCAAGGAACGCCTGAATGTCCAGTGAGGAAAGCTGCTGGACAATAAACGGGGTACAATAGGCTGATAGCACCATAACTTTGAGTTCAGGCATGCGTGATGTGGCGGTGGCAATTAGTTCTTCTCCCCGCATGCCCGGCATGCGCAGGTCTGTGATGAGCAAGTCGACAGGATGGGAGTCAAGGAACTTCAAGGCGTCGGCACCATTTTCAGCATGTCCGGCATACTCGACAGACGGAATGATGCGCAGCCATCGCGCCATGATGCCGACCAACAGCGCGTGATCATCTACGAGGAATGTGCGCATTAATTTCCTGTGCCTTACTTCCTGGCGACTTTTACCCCTTTGAGGCGGCCGATGACTGGAAGTTTGCCGACGATCGGGCGGGCGTAATCGAAGAACGCCTGGGTTACGTCATTACCGCTTTTTGTGATGAAATTATCCGGCACATGGCGGGTTTCCTTTGAGACATTGGCCAGGGGAACACGCTCGAACGTGACCGCGTATTTCTTGCCCGGTTTGCGGCGGATGGCGATCGAACCGCTGGGCTCCTTACCTTTGACTGCGGCCTTGACCGCGAGCATCCCGACCGTGCGGGCTTCCTTGGCGTCGACTTCGCTCACGACGCCGGGGAAGGATCGCTGCAGGTAGCCGAACGTATCGGCCCGGACGCGGGTGATGGTCGTGTGCTTTTTGATTTCAGTGGCCAGCAGGTCGCCCAGGGCGCCGGTGCCGCTCAGTTGCACATTGCCGTGCGAATCCACTTCCTTTGAGAACTTTGCGGCGATGGCGATGCCGTTTTCGTCGGAAATGCCTTCGGAAACCGCGACCACGCAACGGCCAAGCTTCTTATAGACGGCTTCCACATCGGCGCAGAACTTCTCTGTTGAAAAGGGGCGCTCCGGAAGATAGACCAGGTTCGGGCCGTCATCCGGATAGACGCGGGCCAGGGCGGCGGCAGCGGTCAGGAAGCCCGCGTGGCGGCCCATGATGACATTGATCTTCACGCCGGGGAGGGCACGGCAATCGAGGTTGTCGCCCATGATCGCGCAGGCGACAAACTTGGCCGCGCTACCGAAGCCGGGGGTATGATCGTTTTCCTTCAGGTCGTTGTCGATCGTCTTGGGAATGTGGTAGCAGCGCAGGTCATAGCCGAACTTCCGGGCCTGCTCGTTGATGATGTGGGTGGACTCGGCGGAGTCATTGCCGCCAATGTAGAAGTAGTACCGGATGTTGTATTTTTTTAGAATTGCGAAGAC
>CAIZMS010000126.1 GCA_903934155.1 uncultured bacterium
CCATCACCTCGCGCTTGTTTTCCGAAAGGCTGGCCACATTCACGCGCAGCTTGGTGACATCCTTGTGGATCGGCCGGGTCTCGGTGGCGTTGATCGGCCCCTTGCCGTCGATCGGCTGGCCCATAACATTGATAATGCGCCCGAAAAGCGCTTCGCCCACCGGCACCCGCAACACATCACCGGTCGAGGTGGCCACCGCATTCCGCTGGAGATTGAGGGTGGAGGCCAAGGCAATACAGCGCGCCACAAATCCCTCCAGATGCTCGGCCACTTCGAGGGTAAGGTTTCTCTTGTCGAAGGTCTTGACCATGATCACTTCATGCAGGTCGGGCATATCCTCGATTTTCTCGAACTTGACATCCACGATCGGCCCCTGAACGCCGACCACCCGTCCTTTTTTCAGTTCACCAACGATGGGTTCACTCATATCATGCCACCTTCTTTTTCTTTTTCCGCGACGAGAACGACTCGCGCATACTCTTATCCACCAGTTCATGGGCCGCGCGGAAACACTGATGTTTCAGTTTTTTGTGCTCTTTCTCAAGTTTCTGAACACTATCCTCAAGATGCATGGCCCGCGCCGCAAACTCGGCAAGCTTGCTGTCCTCAAACACCTCATACAGTTTCGAGGCCACCCACACCTCAGCCAAATAAACGGCCATATCCTCAAACGAGGATTCGACCGTCACTTTCCGGGCACTGGCGATCAGCTTTCCGGCCGCGGAAGAAGGAACTCCGGCAGAGGCCACCGGAAGTGCAGTCCGGTCAAAAAGCTCCCCGCAGGGCAGAAGATTGAACGTGTCAATGGTCTGCTGCGTGAAGGAAATCGGGCGGGGATGAACCACCACCACCTTGCCGATTCGCTTCTCGGACACTTCCTTCACGATATAATCCCGGATCTCCATCGCCTGCTCATACCGGGTTTCCGGGGAAATTCCCGGGAACGCCTTGAAGTCGCGTCCGCTCTCGGAAAGTTTCGACGATCCCTTGTCCCCGATCACAATATACCGGACTTGACTGGCCGGAAGAATTCCCTGCACATCGTATCCCGCCTGGATCACGCCGGCGTTGAGCCCCCCCATGAAGCCCGAGTCGGAGGTCACCAGCACAATCCCCACGACATCGGTCATGACATTCACCAGCGGGGTCTCCTGGTGCACCATGTCAACCACCTGGAAGAACCCGGTGAATTGGGCCATGAAGTCCGCAAACCGCTCTTTCTCCCGCTCCAACGTGTGATACTGGGACGCTGCGATGTTCTTCAGCGTCTGGATCAGCTGAAGGAACTCCGCATTGAACCGGAGATCACGTCGAAGTTGACTTAACAGGGCCATAAATTCAAAAAAGGAACACAGGAGCCACTTACATAAGTCTCGGGAAAGACGGTCGCGACGGAGCGCGACCCTCCAATAAATCAAAAAACGGCATTTTCGCTTGAATGGAGGGACGCGCTCCGTCGCGTCCGCATGAGTATTTCAAGTCAATCATAGGTGTTCGCTTTTGAGCTGTTCAATCGCCTCATTGAACCGGTTGCGAAGACTGCCATCGATTTCAAGGCTGCCCAACTTGATCTTGATTCCGGCGATCAGTTCCGGCGACACGGTTTCCTTGATTTCCAGCCGGGTCTCGAATTTTTGGGACACAATGTCCTTCAATCGCTGCTGATGGGCCGCTTCCAGGGGGTGACTGCTGACGACCTCGATAAAGGGCGCGGAAACCGTAATGCTGCTGGCATCCATTTCATCGAGGGCCAGCAGCAATTCATCCAGAAAGGTATGATCCAGGGCCCGCCCTACTTCGGCGCTGAAGACCATCTCGCAAACTTTCGCCGTATTTTCAAGAGTCTGAACCTGGGCCTCCCGGATGAGTTCCTGGCGGAGTTTCTCCTTGTTACGAACTGCCTCGTCCAGAATGCGGTCACGCTCTTTACGGGCATCCTCCAGGAGCGTGTCGCGGGAGCGGGAGATATCCTTTTCCATCGTCTCCTTGGTGCGGGTGAGGGTTTCCTGGGCTTCCGCGCTTTTCCGCCGGAATTCCGCCTCGTTCTCCTCGATCCGCTTCCGGATGGTCTCTTCCTTGCGGCCCAGATCCGCCTCGGCATCGCGGAGCTTGGTCGCGGCCTTCTGGGTATCGCGCAACAACAACTGCTTCATTCCCATCACAAGAATAGCGAAAACGGCCACTTGAAAAATCACAAGATAGATCATGGTTGTCATAAATACCTTACCTCCCAAAAAGCTGAAACAGCACCAATAAGGCAATCACGGCGATAGCTTCCGCAAACACCAACGAAATGATCATCGCCTGTAAAATTTTCTGGGCGGCGGAGGGATTGCGCCCCAATGCCCGGATGCTGGCATAACCAATGGTGGCAATGACCGCCGACGGCCCCAGAACCGTTAAAAAGATCACCAGAAAGATTACAAAATTACGCATGCCTCATCCGTCCGCTTTATTCCGAGTTTTCTCCACCTGCCGTTCCTCGAGCAGAATCACACACTCCTCATTGGAAAACCTGACCATTCCCTTCTTGATCGGAATGCGCGTCTTCCAGTCAATCACAATGTCGCCTTCTTTCAAAAGACTAATAATCGGAACATGATACGCCAATAACTCAAATTCTCCGGCCTCCCCGGGCAGAAAGAGCGTTTCTACGGCCCCCTCGAAAACCACATGCTTGGGGTTGAGCACCTTGAGGGAGAATGTGGCCGCCACGATCAGCCCCCCGCCCCGAAAAAGGCCATAATCAGGGCATTGAGGCGCGACTCCAACTCAGGCGTCAGCCCTGTGGCCGCCTCCGCCACCCCGCGCAACTCCGGATCTTTTCCATGGACATAGGCTCCGATTCCGCTCCTGAACCGCGTCCACTCACCACTATCCAGATCCTGAAGAACGCCCGTCCGGAGGGCATACAAAATCAACAGTTCCTCCGCCAGGTCGGCGGGTTGCTGCTGGGATTGTTGCATCATGGCAACCAGAACCTGACCCCGTTTCATGACCGACTCAGCCTCCTTGGACATTCCCGACTGGAGTTTGCTCAACCGCGCCACCTCGGTATATTCCAGATAGTTGCGCCGCAAATTGGCGCTCAGTTCCCGCAGGAGCGGGGGCTGAGCGCGTCCGCCCACAACCGAGAGCGACATATTATAATCCACCGCCGGCCTCATGCCTTCGCTGAACAGCGCGGTGCTCAGGTTCACCAGCCCATCGCAGATGGAGATGAGGTTCGAGGGAATGTAGCCGGTGAGATCCCCCTGCAGCGTATCCGCCACACCCAGAAAAGTCATGGACCCGCCCCCATGCTCCTTGCTCAATTGCCCGGCACGTTCCATCAACTGGGTCTGAATGTAAAAAATGTCACCGGGATAGGCCTCGCGCCCGGGGGAGCGCTCCAAAAGCAGGGATATCTGGCGGTAGGCCCAGGCGTGTTTCGTCAGGTCATCAAACACAACCATCACATGCTTTCCCTTTCGCATCAGATAGTCGCCAATGGTGGCGGCAGCAAAGGGAACGATGTATTGCTCCCCGGCAGTGGAACTGTCGGTGGCCGCCACAATGATGGAATAGGAAAACGCGCCCCTTTCGGACATGACAGAAAGCACCTTCTCGAGGGCAACCAGCGCCTTCCCGATGCAACAGTAAATGCAGATGACATCGCGGCCGGTCTGGCTGAGAATGGCGTCCAGGGCAATGCTCGTTTTACCCGTCATGCGATCGCCCATGATCAACTGGCGCTGTCCTTTTGCCACGGGAACCATGGCGTCGACAATCTTGGTGCCGGTAACCAGGAAATGTTCCACTGGAGCCCGCTCAACAATCAGGGGCGATGGGGAAAAAACAGGCCTGAGGGTGTCGGTCCGCATCTCACCCTGATTGTCAAACGGATTACCGAGCGCATCCACCATGCGCCCGATCAGAGCTTCCCCGACCGGAATGGAAAAGGGCTCACTGGTGGCGGTCACTGTCTGCCCCAGCCGGATTCCGGAGTCATCCCCCAGCAACAACGCCAGGACATCCTCCTGGTCATACCCCATGATGATGCCCTTGTTTCCCCCGCCAAAATCCACGATCTGCCCATTCAGACAGGAAGGCAGTCCGGTGATGCGGACAATCATCTTCTTGATGTCCTTGATCACACCCGTCTCGGAAAATTTGATTTTAAACGGCGCCAGTGCCATACGCGGTGAGTTGCTCATGGAGCCCCTCCTTAATGTCTTCGGTCAGATCTTTTTTCTCAACCAGTTTTTCAATCAGGCCCGGGTTTTTCCTCCGGATCGAGGCCATCAGACCGGTCTGGTAATCCGCAACCTGCTCAGGCATCAGAACATCCATAAATCCATTCGCCAGGGCATAGAGAATGATGACCTGCGTCTCGATGGGAACAGGGTCGTTTTTATCCTGCTTCAGAATGGCGGCGACAACCTTGCCCTTCCGCAGGCGTTTTTCAACCGCATCGGAGACTCCCGCCTTGATACGGGTCAACTTCTCGAGCTCCTTGAACTGAATGTACTCGAGGCGCAAAATACCCGCCAGCTTCCGCATGGCAGGCCATTGGACCTTGCTCCCGATACGTGACACCGACAAGCCGATGTCAATGGCGGGCTTGAACCCTTCACTGAAAAGCGGAGTACTGACATAGAGCTGCCCGTCTGTCATGGAAATAATATTGGTAGGAATATAGCCCGTCACATCGCCCTGAACCGTCTCAACAATGGGAAGAAAGGTCATGGATCCCGACCCTCTCTCGGGGCGCAGCTTTCCGGCGCGCTCCACCAGCTGGGAATGCAGATAGAAAATATCGCCGGGATAGGCGTCACGACCCGGGGATCGTTCCAGGAGAAGCGACATCTGGCGGTAGACCCACGCATGTTTGGTGAGGTCGTCAAACACCACGCACACATCACGTCCCTTTTCGTTCATGAAATACTCACCGAGACTGGCCGCCACATAGGGAGCCAGATACTGCTGCCCGACCGAGGAGGAGGCGGTGGCCGCCACTACGATCGCGTAGCTCATCACATCCCTTTCCCGGAACAGGTCAAGCACCTTGTTCAGGGACGCCTCGGCCTTGCCAATGCAGCAATAGATGCAAATAATATTTTTTCCCTTTTGATTCAGGATGGCATCGGTGGCAATCGTGGTCTTCCCCGTCACGCGATCCCCGAGAATCAGCTGGCGCTGCCCCTTCCCGACCGGATTCATCATGTCCACAATCTTGACGCCCGTCTCAAGGGACTCCTGAAGAGGCGTCCGTTCCAACACCCCGGGCGACTCGTTGAAAATGGGGGAGCGCTTGCAAGCCTTGATCGGCCCGAGTCCGTCGGTGGGCTCCGCAAGCCCATTGACGATCCGTCCGAGAAACTGTTCGCCTACCGGCACCGTGCAGGTTTCGATGGTGGAATACAGCTTATCTCCGGGCTTGATCTTCGACCCTTCCTTCACGATCATAACGAGCTCGTAGCCGTTGTCGAAACCGACAATCACGCCCGTGCTCCCGCCCTCGAAATGCACCAACTGCCCGTTCATGCAGTTGGTCAAACCCGTGATGTGGGCAATGTCCTGCTTGATTTCAGCCACCACCCCATATTCCTTCATCTGGAGCGCGGAGATTTTAAGTTGAAAAGCCATGGTTCCTTATTTCTTCTCCGCCTTGCCCTTGCCATACCAACGGATAAAGAACAAGGCGCTGAAAGCACCCAGAAACCCGAGGATGATGTAAATAATGACCCAGGTCGTGCGCTTATCGGGACGGGGCACATCCATGATCGGCACCCCCCCTTTGATCGGCTTCTCACTGGGTTGAAAAAGCTCCTCAAGCCGCTGAACCCGCGTGGCCAAGCCCTGTATCGCCGTGCCCTGCTGTCGGACAAAGGCCACATAGTCCCGGTTCACCTGAGCCGGCCAGGGCTTTACCTTCACCGCTTCTAGATCCGTCAGGATCATCTGCGCCTGCGCCAGAACCGCCTTGTAGGATTCCATATCCTTCACGATGGCAATAAGATCCCGGGTGCGGCGCTCCAGGCCGGGCAACTGATCCCGCAACCCGGACCACGGATCCCGGATCTTGACATCAAACACCTTGCTCTCCTGCGGCCCGAGTTCAATATCCTCCAGCGAGGCGTAGCAAAGCCTGCGGGCGGCGTCGAATCCGACCTGCAACCCGCCCGCATCCAGCACATCCGTCGTTTTGATCTCGGCCGGAAACTCATGCCGGAGGGGAACTTTCTTTTTCTCGGACAACGACGGGTTTGTAATCTTGATATGAATAACCAGAACGCCCCCGGTGGCCGCTGAATTCCCGAAGTCGGCAGGCGGCAGGATTTTCGGAAGGCCAAGAAATGATTCGGGATCTTTGCCGGCCGCAACAACCAGGTTTTCGAGCATTCCGACATCCTTCCGGACCCGCTCCAGAACCTCGAGGTTGGACTCATACACACGAATATGATCCATCGGCTTCACCGCCCCGACCGCAAACGCCGCCTGGCGGACCAGAATCCCCTTGACTCCCTCATCAATCAAGGTCTTGAGCCCCTCCGCCGTCGGCGCCTTTTCGCCCCCCTTCAAAGCGTCCGACAGCTTCACCGCATGTCCGGATAGTGCCTTGAGATCAGCTTCGGGAATTTCCCAGATATCCTTGATCGCCACCTCAAAGGTTCGCGTCTCACCCGGATTAAGCTCAACCTCCCTGCTGACCCGATAGGCCCGCGCGGAAACATCGTAGACCACCTCAAGCTCACCCGCGCTGACAATATGCTCCGGCTTGACATCCCGGGGAAGAACCGCCGTAACGGGAACTTTCTGTTTTTCAACCCGGGACGGATTAATGGCGCGGATTTTGAGGGTGATGACACCGGCCTGGAGAGGCGACAAAATGAAGCCGGAAACCCACGCCAAAACGAACAAGAGAAAAAGTTTTCGCTTATTCACCATAAATTATCGCCCCATTCGATCATTGCCCGGGATGGTAACACCCCGCCACCCCGGGGCGCAAACTGAACTTAATTCTGGGTGACAACGGCCGAGCCCTGATTGTCGTATTGATCTTTAACCGTAACAATGTTGTCGCCGGTTTTGCCCTCATTCGCCTTGTAGGTGGCATTGCTGCCTGAGGCGCTGATGATACTGCCCAGAGTGGGATTGGACACACTCCACTGGAGGGGAAGGGCAAGTTGATCGCTGACCACGGCAGTGAATACCACCGCCGTAGTGTTGCTGGACGAACTGCCCAGAACCGGATTAGCCGGACTGATGCTGACCCCACCCGTGCCCCCGGCGCTTTCGCACCCGGTCCAGACCCCGATCGCCATCACCGAAAGAACCGCCGCCAGACCAACCATTGTCCATTTATTCATCGTGATCCCGCCTCCTTGTTTCCCCTTAAGTATCAAATCCCCGCCAACAGGGAAAGACCATTGTCCTCCCTACCCTCTAATATCCCAACGCCTGTTTTACGGCTTTGAAAAGAGCTTGGTCGGAACAGGTTGTCAGCACAACTCCATCACGGCCAACCACAATATTGTCACGCGCAGGAGGCTGCTGGGTGACCGCCACCGGAAGATCGGGATACAACTCCAGGGCCATGCGGGCGGCTTCGCCTTTTCCCTCCTCCTCGGGAAGCACCCAAAGGGTCACAAGCCCCATATCACCGTAAAGCTTCATAATCTGCGTCAACATCCCCGGCTCCCCGGGGTACAGGGATCGCAGGGAACCTTCCAAATACGCCGACCCGAAATGATACACCACCACGCGCCCCTTCACCCCCTCCGGTTGCAAAGCCTCTCCCGTCTCCGGATTGCCCCGTAACCAGCGAAGGGAAGAGAAATCATGAGCGATGAATGATGAATGATAAATTCCAGCTTCTGCCTCCCTTGCTTCGCCAAGGCTACGCAGGGCAGGCTGGCTCCTGAACCCTGAACCCTGAACCTCCCTGACCTCCGTAGCCTTGGCGAAGGAGGCTGAACCCCTTAACCCCTGAACCCCTCTCTTCACCACCACATCCACCTCCTGCCCCATTGGCTTGAGGCCGGAAAGAGAGCGGGGAACACAGCCTTCGCTCTCCACCTGAAGCGCCACCAGATTCTCGCGCAATTCTCGAATCTCAAAACGGCCATCCGGGGCCGTTGACACCCTGCCGATCTCTCGCTCCACCGGTGGTAGCGTCCAAACCCCAACCGTAGCCAATACCGGGACCCCCGCCTCGTCAATCACCCGCCCCCGCAAAGAAATCTCGCCCAGGGACTGGAGAATAATGGAGCCGACATCAACAGGCGCACTACCGGCGGGAACACCGGTGACTACAGAAGAAGGCTTCACCAATCGGCACCCCTCCTTATCGGCTGTCAGTATGTAGCGGAGCCCCGGCACCATCCCCTTGATGATAAACCCCCCGTTAGTCCCCGTGATAATCGCCGACAAAATGGCATTAAAAGGAAGAGGAATGTCATCGACCCCATACCCCATCACGCGAATCACGGCGCCCTCAACCGGATTCCCGCGCGAGTCCACCACGCGCCCCGCCAGTGAAATCGCCGGTTTCAAATCAATATCAATCCCCCCTGAACCCCCAATCCCAACTCCCACCCAGGGCAAGGCGGGATGCTCGGCGAAAACAAGGCCATACCGTCGCCCATCCTTCAACTGGCCAGCCACCTTGCGCTCAACGCGAAATTTCCCGTTCGACCCCGACAACACCGCCGGCTCATTCCCCCATTCACCAGCGAGAATGAAGCCGCTGGAAAGTTGCTGGATCAAGGAATTCGATGTTCCTCTTTCCAAATTCTGGATTCTGGATTCTGGATTCTGGATTCTGATTTTTCCCTCAATCACAATGCGATCCAGGTCCTGCTCAAGGCGTTTGAGGGCTTCCCGGGCGCGAACCACCTGGGGATCGTCGGCTGGATAGCTTTCAAGAAGTTTTCGCCAACTTCGCCGGGACTCCTCGGGACGGCCCAACCTCTGCTCGCAAAGACCAATCCGGTACAGAATCTTCTCCGCCAACACCCGGTCGGCGGCCGGGACTTCAGGCAGAAGCAGGCGGTACTCCACCAAGGCATCCGCCACCTCGCCGCTTAATTCCCGTTCCAGCACCCGCGCATAAAGCAAATCCCGCTCTGCCCCCATAACGGGCACCCCCAACAGGCTCACCAGGAGAAGGATTAAAAGGCGAAGGGGTTCAGGGGTTAAGGGGTTAAGAATGTACGTGAAACACATTTTAACACCCTTGATACCGTTAGCCATCGATGCTCTCATTTTTCTTATCTTAACCCCTTAATCCCTGAACCCATCCCCCCCCATGCTACTTCATGAACTTGTAGCCGACGCCGTGGACGGTGAGAATGTGCGCGGGGTCCCCGGATTTTTTTTCAATTTTAGCGCGGAGCATCGCCACAAAGGTGTCGAGCGAACGCTGGGTTCCATAATACTCCATGCCCCACACTTCACGAAGCAGAGTCTCACGGGACAGGGATTTTCCGTCATTCGCCGCCATGTAGGCCAACAGGTCAAATTCCGTTCGGGTCAACTCGATCGGCTTTCCTTTCAAAGTCAAGACACGGGCCGAGAGGTCGAGCACAAAATCGCCAAAGCGAAGCGGGGCTTCCGTGACATCCGGCTTCCGTTCCGCCCGCGCCAGAATGGCTTTCACCCGGGCCATCAATTCCTTGATGCTGAACGGTTTGGTCACATAATCATCCGCCCCGATTTCGAATCCCCTGAGTTTATCGGCTTCGTCCTTCCGTGCGGTAAGCATAATAATCGGCGTCGGACTGTGTCGTTCACGCAGGGCCTTGCAGACCTCATAGCCGCCCAGGTCAGGCAGGGTTAAATCCAGAAGCACCAGATCGGGCTTTCGCTCCAAAGCCATCTTGAGCCCCGCCGTCCCCGTCACCGCCTTGAGCACACGATACCCGGCCACGGAGAGGTTTTCCTCCAGTCCCAGCATCAACGACTCATCATCCTCCACAATCAAAACCGTCTGTTGCCGCTTCATACTCACCTCTCTTTGGGAAGGCTTTGCCGCTCATCTTCACTTATTCACGCTCCTCAGGAAAGATAAAATCAGGTTCACCACGGAGGAGACTGAGGATTGAGAGGGAAAAGAAAGAAAATGTTTCACGATTTTTCAAATGGCGAGTACCCCATTTGAAAAATCGTGAAACCCCTCTCCAAAAGGAATATAGAGAGAAGCAGACGACTCCAGTGTGCTTCGAATAATTTAAAACCTCTTCTGCTCTTCCTTCAAGGAACGGTGTTGCGGCATTTTTATGCGGTGTATTCGCCGCATACAAATGCCGCAACATTTTCTTCCTTTCTCTCTCCCTTTCTTCTCCGTCTCTCCGTGGTGAATCTTCTCTTCACGTTGCGGCGGGGAGGACAACAGAAAAGGCAGTCCCCTTCCCGGGCTCGCTCTGGATTTCGATCCGGCCGCGATGCGCCTGAATCACATGATGACATAAGGCCAACCCAAGACCCAATCCCCGCGCATTCTGCTTTGCCGCCCCGCGCCCCCGGGCATAGGGCTTCATCACCCGCCGAACCTCGTCTGGCGTCATCCCCACCCCGTTATCCTTGACCGATAATACCACTTCCGATGCGGCCGCCTTCGCCCCCCGGAATAATCGCCCGAGCCGCCGAGCCCGCGCGGTCAACGACACCTCGATCCGGACTCCCGTCTCCGGGCTCGAGTACTTCACCGCATTATCCAGCAGGTTGAACATCACCTGCTCCATCGCCCCGGAATCAAAACACACCAGTGGCAGCTCCTCATCAAAAGCCAGCCCAATCACCGGGGATGAAGATTTTACCACGGAGACGACGGAGGGTTGAGAGAGAGGAACATAAGAGAAAGGGGTTGCGGCCTTTTTGTTCGGGAGTACCCGAGCCAAAAATGCCGCAACCCCTTTCTCTTCCTC
>CAIZMS010000127.1 GCA_903934155.1 uncultured bacterium
ACCCTACTCGGTGGTGTTGTTTGATGAAATCGAGAAAGCGCACCCCGATGTCATGCATATGCTGCTCCAGATCATGGAGGAGGGGCGCTTGACCGACAGTACCGGGCGGCATGTGGATTTCCGGAACACGGTGATCATTCTGACGACCAACCTGGGCACCGATTTTATCCGGAAGGGAGGGCTCGGATTTAAGGAATCGGGGCCGGCGATGGATTACGGAACCCTGAAGGCCCGGATGCTGGAGGAGGTTAAGCGCCTGTTCAAGCCGGAATTTCTGAACCGGATTGATGAGATTGTGGTCTTCCGCCAGTTCGAGCGTCCGGAGATGGTTCGCATTCTGGAATTGGAAGTGAGCAAGGTGAAAAGCCGCCTGGAGATGAAGGGGATCAAACTGGCCCTGACGCCCGAGGCGCAGGAGTTCCTGTTGGAGAAGGGGTTTGATCCGGCCATGGGGGCGCGGCCCTTGCGACGAGCGGTGCAGCGGTATCTGGAAGACCCGCTGGCCGAGGAAATCCTGAGAGGTGATTTCCGGGATGCCGGCAAGGTGAATGTGATCAAGGGGGATGGCGGTCTGGTCTTCAGTGTCGCGGCAGGCAAGGTGAAGGCCTAGGTGAGAAGTGTTTGATTCGCTGACCAGTTCGTTGGAATCGGTGTTCAAAAAGCTTCGCGGCTACGGGCGGCTTTCGGAAGCCAATATCCGTGACGCTATGCGCGAAGTCAGAATGGCCCTGCTTGAGGCGGATGTCAACTATGAGGTGGCCCGGGATTTTGTGGCCCGTGTGAGTGAACAATGCGTCGGCGAAGAAGTCCTTCACAGCATTACGCCCGGCCAGCAGGTTGTCAAACGGGTTCACGATGAATTGGTGACGTTGCTGGGCGGCCCGAAGAATCGTCGACTGGAGCTCAATCCGTTACCCGCCCCCGTCATGCTGGTGGGGTTGCATGGCTCAGGGAAGACAACCACGGCGGCCAAGCTGGCATCGCTCTGGAAGAAGGACGGGAAAAATGTCCTGCTGGTGGGGGCGGATATCCGGCGGCCCGCCGCCGTCGAGCAATTAGGCGTTCTTGCCAAGCAGGTGGGCGTGGATATGTTGGCTCCGGAGCAGGGTGAAACCGTTCCGGCGCTGGGACGGCGCGCCCTGGATCGGGCGCAGTTGACCGGGCGGGATGTGGTTCTGTTTGATACCGGTGGCCGGTTCCAGATCGATGAGGAATTGGTTCAGGAATTAAGGGAACTTCGGGAGACCGTCAAATGCCGGAATACGGTTCTGGTGGTGGATGCGGCCATTGGACAGGAGTCGGTTCATGTGGCGGAGGTTTTTCACAAGGCGCTGGATCTCCGGGGGTTGATCCTTACCAAATTGGACGGGGATGCCCGCGGCGGCGCGGCGTTATCCATCCAGGCGGTGACCGGTTGCCCGATTCTGTATACGGGCGTAGGTGAAAAAATCAGCGAATTGGAGCCGTTTTATCCCGATCGGATGGCCTCCCGGATTCTCGGGATGGGCGATATCATCAGTCTGGTTGAAAAGGCCCAGGAATCGGTTGATCTGGCGCAGATTGCCGGGATGGAGCAGAAAATTCGCAAGAACCGGCTCGATCTTGAGGATTTCCTGGGACAACTCACGATGCTGAAGAAGATGGGATCCATGGAGAGCCTGATTGAGATGATGCCAATGGGCGGGCAGGTTAAGGCCAAGCTCCGGGAGGCGGGCAAGGGGCAGGATTTTGCCAAGTCCACAAAACGGGCTGAGGCGATTATCCAGAGTATGACCCTGCGGGAACGCCGTCGGCCGGAGATCCTGAACGCCAGTCGGAAACGGCGGATCGCGGCGGGAAGCGGAACCCAGGTTCAGGATGTGAATGAACTGCTCAGGCAGTTCGATCAGACCCGCCAGATGGCCAAACGGATGGGGGGCATGCAAAAGAGGTTGCGTCCCCGGTGAGAATGTGACATATTGCGCGGCTTTTGAGTCTTGGCGCCGGAACCCTTTTGGGGTTTCGGGACGTGGTTTTGATTGAGGGAGGCATTGAATGGCAGTTAAAATTAGAATGACCCGTACGGGCGCAAACAAAGATATCAGCTACCGCGTGGTGGCGACGGATAGCCGTTCTCCCCGTGACGG
>CAIZMS010000128.1 GCA_903934155.1 uncultured bacterium
ATTCGCGACGCCGTGCGGTCTGCCGCGCGTAAAGCAGGCGGCGACGCACTGATCGAAGTGACCGTGGAGGCCTATGACCAATACTGG
This sequence comes from uncultured bacterium, assembly GCA_903934155.1. Classification (GTDB taxonomy): domain Bacteria; phylum Verrucomicrobiota; class Kiritimatiellia; order CAIKKV01; family CAITUY01; genus JAABPW01. Next base: position 88 of record CAIZMS010000128.1, read on the forward strand.
ATCCTCTTCAGCCGCCATATCACCCGCGTGGATGGCATTGCCATCCGATTCACGAAGTAACTTACCCCATCCTGCCCCCGGGAAAGTCGCGGATCACGGTATCGCGAATCCCGGTCTCGGAGGAAAGACCGGGGTAATCGAGCGTGTAATGCAGACCCCGGCTTTCCTGGCGCAGTTGGGCTGACCGGATAATCAGTTCGCCTACATCGGCGATATTGCGCAGCTCCAGGATGTCGGGCGTGACCAGATAGTCGAGATAGTACTGCCGGATCTCCTGGCGCAGATTACGAATGCGGCGGGCGGCGCGTTCCAAGCGTTTGTCGGATCGCACAATCCCGACATAATCCCACATGCAGGTGCGAACCTCGTTCCAGTTGTGCTCGAGGACGATGCTTTCGTCACTGGGCACGGCGGCCCCGTACTCCCACTCCGGGATCGGAACCGAATGCACCTCCCGAAGGGGCGTCTCACCCAAGTGGTCAGCCATCTGGGCCGAGCACACCAGCGCCTCCAGCAGGGAGTTGCTTGCCAGACGGTTCGCGCCGTGCAACCCCGTACAGGCGACTTCCCCACAGGCATACAACCCCGGCATCGCGGTGCGGCCATCCACTGTGGCCTCCACGCCGCCACAAAAGTAATGGGCCGCCGGAACGACCGGAATGAGATCCTTGGCCATATCAATTCCAAGCGACAAGCAGCGGGCATAGATGTTGGGAAACCGGTTGATAAGAAATTCAACGGAATGGTGCCTGATGTCCAGAAAAACGCAGGGTGCACCGCTCAGTTTCATTTCGCGATCAATAGCGCGAGCTACAATATCGCGGGGAGCCAGCGAATGACGCGGATCATACTGATCCATGAACGGTTGTCCCTCGCCGTTCACCAGTATGGCGCCCTCGCCGCGAACGGCCTCGCTGATAAGAAAAGACTTCGCCTTGGGATGGAACAGAATGGTGGGATGAAACTGGATGAATTCCATGTTCATGATAGGCAGACCGGCCCGCCACGCCATGGCCACGCCGTCGCCCGTGGCGATATCAGGATTGCTGGTGTAGAGATAGACCTTGCCGCCGCCGCCGGTCGCCAGGATGGTCGCCGGGGCGCGGATGGCAAAAATTTCAGAGGTGTTCTCGTCCAAGGCATACACCCCCACGCAACGGTTGTCACCCGGAAGAAGCGCTGAATCTCCCGGCCTGGCTGCAAGCCAGCCGGTGGTGATCAGGTCAATAACCATGCAATGATCCAAAATGGAGATATTGGGATTCGTCTGCGCCTGCCCGAGAAGGGTTTTCTCAACCGCCTGCCCGGTAATGTCCCCGGCATGCAGCACCCGGCGCTGGGAATGGCCGCCTTCCCGTCCAAGATCGTAAGCCCGTCCGGCCGCGCCCTCCAACTCGGCAAACTTCAGCCCGAACCGCTCCAGTTCGGCAATACGGGCGGGTCCATTGCTGACAATCGCCCGAACCACATCCTCATGACAGAGCCCGGCACCTGCGTCCAGGGTGTCGGCAACATGCTGGGCAAAGCTGTCGTCAGAATCCATCACACACGCGATGCCGCCCTGGGCATAGTTGGTATTGCTTTCCGCGCGCCCCTTCTTCGTCACCACCAGAACACGCCCATGCCGGGACAGGTGCAGGGCCGACATCAGCCCCGCAATCCCGCTCCCCAGCACCAGATAGTCGCAGTCAATGATTTTCATGGGGCGAAAAGTCGGCTCATTCCAGGAAGGCGCCGTATTGCCTAAAACTCGTCGGCATTGGTAAGTTCCTTTTCCTTACCATCGGCCGTGATCATGACAATCCTGACAGCATCCATGAGCGCGGCAGGAGTACAGCTGGCATCCACACGGGCGGAAAACTGTATCTTATAGCCACCTTCATCAACCCGCGTCAGCTCATACGCTCCGAGCTTCATGGGGATGTTGTCCATCAGGAGCTTGTTCGCCAAATCCTGAGAAAGCGGCTCCTTGGACTTCATCACCGTCGCCCAGATTTTTCGGGTTTCAAGCGAGCCGAATTTCTCCGTCGAGGACGAAATGAAAACCAGATGCCCCCGCCCATCATCCAGCCTGAAGGAAAGCCTGAAATTCCCAAGTGGAGTGATTGCGTACTTGCACTCCACCTTTTTCAAGGCGTTTTCTACCCTGGAATCCGCCTTGGTCGCAGCCTCCGCACTGGTCGGCAGCACCAGGAAAAACACGCCAACAACAGCAAGAGCTAACATCATCCGGACGAAGTACTTCAGGGTGGTATTTTTCATCTCAAGCGAACTCCTTCTATTTGCTTTACGACCCAAAACGAATGCTCCACGCAATCTATCAGGATGCCCCGCAAGGTCAAACATTTCCCCCAACGTCCGAAATACGCGATTGCTTCAGGACCGGCATGCCTTATAGTAAACGCCATAACCCGGCGCGTTGCCGGCAGCATCAACCCAACAGGAGATCCGACCATGTCAAAGGCAAAAGACACCAAACGGGAAACGAAAAAAGCGCCGCTGAAAACTCCCGCCGAAAAAAAGCAGGCTAAACGAGACAAGAAAAACAAGGCATCCTAAACAGAATGTTGGCCGTTTCCACCATCTGCAGGACGTTGCAGATGGTGGAAGATATCTGAATGCAGACTGGCTCATTCCAATTCAGATTTTCATCGCAAACGATTCTTCTTGCGGGGGAAGGCACGCCATGACCACAGCGATGAACCTTTCTCCCACGGATCGCAAGAGAAGTACCTTTATGCCCCGATCCGACTTTCAGGAATCAAGAAAAGTCGCTCAACACCTCAGAGGAGAACACCTTTGGAGCGATAACATTCCTATCGGCATGGCCGTTTTAACAGAAAAGAATGAGATATTACGGGTCAACCGGGCTCTTTGTCGATTCCTGGGATATTCAAAACGGGAATTGCTTGGCAAAACGGCCCGAGACATTACCCATCCTGATGAATGGAAAAATTCGGCGACAATGGTTCGCAAGTTATATGCCAGCGGTCAGCCCTATAGCCGCTTCGAGAAACGTTTCCTTCACAAAAGCGGAAAAACATTGTGGGGCGAGGTGAATTCGTCGCTCATTGATGACAAAAGTCGCAAACCCAACTACAGAATCACCCAGATTGTTGACATTACCGAGCGCAAGGAAGCGGAAGCCGCCCTGCGGCTGAGCCATGACCGTTTCCGCGTTGCGCTGTCAGGATCCCCCACAGTGGTGTTCAGCCAGGACCGAAGACTGCGTTACACGTGGGCCTACAACCCATCCCCCTGTTTCAAGATCGGAGACATTATTGGCAAGCGGGATATCGACCTCTACGAGTCTCGTGATGCCAAACAGTTTATGCGGATCAAAAAAGAGGTCATGAGAACGGGAGCCAGTCGTCGTGACGAGGTCGTTACCCATTTTCCCAACGGCGAAATGACCCACGACATGATCAGCGAACCGCTTCGGGATGAACAGGGGAAGATCGTCGGGGTAATCTGCGCCGCGATCGACATCACCCAGCGAAAGCGTTTGGAATCAGCACTTCAAAAGGCAAACGAAGAGCTTGAAAAAAAGGTTAAAGACCGCACGCATCAACTCAAAAAGCTGACCGAGGAGTTGATCAGAGCGGAACATATGGAACGCCGCCGGATCGCCGACATCCTTCATGAGCAGCTTCAGCAACACCTCTGCGGGATGAAATTCCGGGCTCATCACCTGAAGGAAGGAAGCGCAGTGTCCGCCACAATATGTCTGGCAGATAAATTGATAAACGAGCTGGATCAAGCCATCCATTTGACCCGGACATTATCGTCCAACCTCTATCCGCAGGTCTTATCGTGTTTGGATATCAAAGGATGCATCGAATGGCTTGCCGTGGATGCGATGAATCGTCTTGGCTTGGATGTCAAAACCAGGATCGATGTACGATTCAGCCTGGCTTCTCATGAGTTGCAGATGTTTGTTTTCGATGCAATTCGGGAGCTACTGCTGAACGTAACTAAACATTCCAAGGTGAATACGGCAAACATGCGAGTCAGCTTAATGGCAAAAAGGTTGATGAGAATCCAGATCCAGGATACAGGCATCGGCTTCGACCCGAAACAGAACCTTAAGGAAAACCATATCGGTCTCTTCAGGATTCAAGAGCGAGCCGAATCGCTTGGCGGACGCCTTGAAGTAATCAGCCACCCCGGAAAGGGCACTTGCGCCACGCTGATCTTACCTCATCGCAAGCATCACCCGTGAATGAGAATGGGCAGGACGCTTCTCATCCCTTCATTCCTTCATCACAATCTTCATATCCTTGCTCCACCCCTTATCCGCCAAAACCATCCGATGATCCGCCCGATATTCAAAGGTGAAGATGACCAACCCCTTCTTTTGCCCCTTATCCTGAATGCGGTAATTCAAAATAAGGCCGCCGAAATAGGAAGGCTCCGCTCGCTTCTTATGAAAAAGGATTGATCCCCCCAGGAGAGATTTCGCTTTGGCTTCAGGGAGCGACCAATCCCCGCTTTCCCAAACCTGATCCGAAACCTTTGTGATTTTGTCATTCCGCTCTATCAAATGAATTCGTTTTGTTTTAATCGGCATTGTCACACCTCTAAATCTGACTTTTTTGATTTATCATCCGCCTTAAACTTAACCCGTGACTCCGTATTTATTTCTTCCCCATGCTTTTTTTCTTCAGGGCTTGAATCTTCGGAAAGTTCTCATCCCAAAAGGCAAACCACCTTTTTGCATTCTTCCCTAATCCAACGGCATCCAATTCTTTACACCAAGCATGACCGGGACGCATCACCAGGGACAACTGCTCCAACTTTTCCAACTGCTCTAAATTGGCGGCTCTGATTTTGGTAAAGATGGCTTCTACTTCCTGGGCATCCATTGTAGCCGTAGGGCAGCTTTTCTGCGCATCCTTCATCGCCTTCAAAGATTCACTTAGCACTGTAAAACGGCCACACCCATCATAAAATTCCCCATGCAAAGACAGTGTTCCTGAATTTGTGGTCGCTCTAACATAACTATCCCCCGTGAAGGCAATCCGGTAATTCATAACCAGTTCCTTGAGATAAATCACAATGACTTGGTCTATCAGGTTGTGGAGCGGGATGTCTTTTTGAACAACTTCTGTCGTCTTATGCCTGAGCGCTTTGCCTTTTGCTTTGGTCTTGGTTTTGGCTGGCTTGGTTGGCTTCGTTGGCTTGGCGATTTTGGCAGTCTTGGCTTTGGTTTTTGTAATCTTCTTCATGCTTACCTCCCCCCATCCCATTTTGCCCTGGCTAAGCGCAGGGCATCACAACCTGAACAGAATACGTCATCCCCGCCAAGGCTTCATCGGCCGGGCTTATTTCCGACGCCGTGAAGCCTTCTTCCCCTTGACCGGCACCAGTTCTGCCAACCTTTTCCTCGCCTCAACCTTGCCAACGCCCCTGACCGCCATAATGGCTTTCTTGGTGGCGTCCCGCAGTTTCAGCATTCCCGCCTGACTTTCCCAGAGGGTCACGGCACGAGGAGAAACCCCCGCCAACATCCCGAATTCCTTCTGGGACAGCCCCGTCTTCCTGCGTAGAGCCTTCACGCCCTTGCCAGAAATCCAAGCCCGGCCTTCCTCGGGGGCTTCGGCAGGGGCAGGCTGGGTAGAGGCGAGATTGACAACCAGGACATTCAGTCGTTTGACTTCCTTTTCCATCAGGGCAAGGCGTGCCTTCAGGTCGGCGACATCAGGCCTGACTTTGGCGGATGCCTTGCGGATGGGGCTAATCAGGGCTTTGGCTTCCCGCTTGGATATACGACTGATCTCGGCTTTCAGGACTTGGGCGATGTTCATTGATGGCTCCTATGATGTTTGCCCTTAAAATACGCTTCTGGGGCAGGAGTTCCAGCCCAATGTAGAGCATTCGGCGTAATGGGTCATAAAGAGGGTATTTTTCGGGTGATGACCTCGAACACGCGAAGTCGCGAAACTCAATGTTCTCACCATCAACGAGGCTCTCGGTAATGTTATCCAGTGTCTTCTGGACGACTTCCATGACCTGTTGCTGGAAGAGCCCGGTTTCTGCGGCAATGCGAACAACTAAATCTCACTTGGTCATGACTTCTCCTGACAGCCCTTCTTTTGGGAAACGGCAGCCTCTGGCATCAGGGGGCCTGATCTGCCACAACGGGGGCAGAGATAGGTTTGCGACTCACCAACACCAGTTTGCCCGATGGACCCAACTTTATTAGAGACTTGAAGTCCACGCATCACGCCATGCGGTCGAGCATGTCGAGGCTCACGGCGTAACGGAGGGGCTCGCCGTCCTGCCAGCGGCGAAATTCCTCGATCATGGTGTCGGCCATGCGGACCACCTCGTCGCCGTGCGCACCGGCGAGATGAC